>DASSFG010000571.1:0-5386 GCA_035694685.1 Pirellulales bacterium | reverse complement strand
CCCTGCACGATACGGCGGACGACGAACATCTCGCGCGTGCCCGAACCGCTGCGGGCAATTACCACGCCGTTAAAAATCTGAATGCGCTCCTTCTCGCCTTCGAGAATGCGCGTGTGTACGTCGACGGTATCGCCGATCTTGAAATCGGGAACTTCGGTTTTGAGGTGCGGCCTCTCGACTTCATTTAATACTTGTTGGCTCATAACGGTCCTTTCTTTTCTTTGGAGTGCGGCGATTCATCGCCGCTTTGGTAATCGGATGAGAGATGAGGGATGAGAGATGAGGGATGAAAGATGACGGCAAACACGGCCTTCCGTGGGGGCCCTTACGCTTCATCGCTCATCCTTCAATCGTTCTTCATCCTTCCGCGCTCGTTTGTTCGCTGTAAACTCTGTTCCCGCCGCCAACGGGCAATCTCCGGGTGATTGCCGCTGACGAGCACTTCAGGCACGACATGGCCGCGAAATTCCCGCGGCCGGGTGTACTGCGCCCCTTCCAGCAAACGCTCGTCGCCCGAAAACGAGTCTTGCTTGTTGCTCCGTTCGTCTCCCAATACGCCCGGCACCAACCGCAACACGGCGTCGATGACCACCATCGCCGCCACCTCCCCGCCGTTGAGCACGAAGTCGCCGATCGAAATCTCATCGGGATGAAGGATGTCCTTCACCCGCTCATCGAACCCCTCGTACCTGCCGCACAAGAGCAGCAACCGCCGTTTGCCGGCCAACTCTTCGACCAGCGGCTGATTGAGCCGCCGCCCCTGCGGTGAAAGCATGACCAGATGGCCCGCCACGTCTTGCGCCTGCACCGACTCGACGCATTCGACCACCGGCTTGACCATCAGCACCATGCCTGGTCCACCGCCGTAAGGCCGGTCGTCGACGCATTTGTGCCGTCCTTCGGCCCAATCGCGAATGTTGTGCAATTGCACGTCGACCAGTCCACGTTCAATCGCCAGCTTCAACAAGCTTTGACCCAGGTAACCCGGAAACATCTCGGGGAACAGAGTCAGCACGTCGAAGCGCATCACTCGCTCGTCGCCTCCGCCTCTCCGCCGCCTTCGGCGGCCGGTTCGCTCGGCTGCTCGACAGGTTGTTCGGCAGGTTCGGCGGCGGCTTCTTCCTTGGGCTTGGGCACAAACACAGGCTCCGGCGCCGGCGGCACCACTTTGGGCATCGCCAATCGCTCGCGGGCCGCTTGCTGGGCCGCCAGCGCGATTCCCTCGGGTCCATACTTCTTGATGAACACTTTCACGTTGTCGCTCGGCTGAGCGCCCACGCTCAACCAGTACTTCAGCCGCTCGTGATTCAAGGTCACGCGCGCGTCGGTGTCGGCGATCATCGGATCGTAGGTGCCCAACTCTTCCAGCACCTTACCGTCGCGCGGGCTGCGCGAGTCGGTAGCACAGATGCGGAAAAACGGCCGGTGCTTCCGACCCATCTTCTTCATGCGAATTTTGACTGCCAAAGTATCTCCTTTATTAGGTCTTAGGTCTTAGGTTTTAGGTCTTAGGACTTTAGCTGTTGGTGACCGCTTGGCTCTGCTGCTAAGACCTAAGACCTAAGTCCTAAGATCTATCTCCCGCGATTCTTCTTCTGGTCGCGCTGGCGCTTTCGCGCTTCCTTCTCACGCTGCTTGCGCAGCTTGTTGCGTTCTTCGCTCGTCAGCCGCTTGCCCGTGCCGACCTTTTTCTTGGTGAGCATGCCGCCGGGATCGAACAGGCCCTGACGCTGCAATTGCTGCATCTCGCGCATGCGTTCGCGCATGCCCATGCCCGACATGCGCTTCATGACGTCGGCCATTCCGTCGAACTGCTTGACGAGCTGGCTGATTTCGGCCGGGTCGACTCCGGCGCCCGCCGCAATCCGCCGCCGCCGGCTGGGGTCGATAATCCGCGATGGATTCCGCCGCTCGTCGGGCGTCATCGAGTCGATGATGCCGCACAGACGCCGCATGTCGGCTTCGGCGTCCGTGTCGTTCATCATGTCTTTGAGCGCACCCATGCCGGGCAGCATGCCCATGATCTTGTTCAGCGGCCCGAGCTTGCGGGTTTGCGTGATCATCTTGCGGAAGTCGTCGAGCGTGAACTCGCCCTTCCGCAGCCGCTCTTCCTGGCGGGCCATCTCGTCCTGATCGAACTTCTCTTGCGCCTGCTCGACCAGCGACACGATATCGCCCATGCCCAGAATGCGGCCGGCCAGCCGCTCGGGATGAAATTCTTCCAAGGCGTCGAGATGCTCGCCTACGCCGATGAACTTGATCGGCACCCCGGTGACAGCCTTGACGCTCAAGGCGGCGCCACCGCGGGCGTCGCCGTCGAGCTTGGTCATGACTACGCCGTCGAGCTCCAGCGCCTCGTTGAACGCCTTGGCGCTGTTGACGGCGTCCTGGCCGGTCATGGCATCGACCACCAGGTAAACTTGTTCGGGACTGACGCGGCGATCGATCCGCTTGAGCTGCTCCATCAGCTCGTCGTCGATGTGCAACCGCCCGGCCGTGTCGAGAATGACAACCGGCGCGCCGATCTGCTTGGCGTGCTTGACGGCGTTCTGGCAGACGGCGACGGGGTCGGTGGCGCCTTCTTCGGCATACACCGGCAGGCCGAGCTGTTCGCCGATGACCTGTAACTGGTGTACGGCGGCGGGGCGTTGCAAGTCGGCGGCGACGAGCAGCGGCTGGCGTCCGCGCTGGTTGATCAACCGGCCGAGTTTGCCGCAGGTCGTCGTCTTGCCGGAACCTTGCAGGCCGCACATCATGAGCACGGTCACGTCGCCGCGGAGGTGCAGCGAGTGATCGACCGGGCCCATCAAGTTCACCAGCTCTTGGTGAACGATGCCCACTACTTGCTGTTCAGGCCGCAACGAGCGGAGCACTTGTTCGCCCACTGCCTGCTCGCTGACCCGCTCCATAAACTGCTGCACGACGTCGACGCTGACGTCGGCCTCGAGCAGTGCCTGCCGCACGTGCTGCAAGCCTTCGCGCATATTCGCCTCGGTCAACCGGGCTGTGCCGGTGAGCGAGCGAAACGCCGAACTCAGGCCTTGCTGAAGCGACTCGAACATGCTTGGGGGGTCTAGTGCCTGCCGCCCTCCCGCTTATGGCGGAGCGGCGAAAACTCGTAGTTTAGCAATTTCCCGGTCGCGCTGCAAACCGCGGCACCGCAAGGGTGCCGCAGTAGCTGCGTTGCTGGCAAACAGTCAAGGAAAAACCGGGGGAGCGGGTGCTCGGGGGAGTGCCTGAAAGCTAGGCAGCTTAGATCTGGACGCCGCTACTTCTTCTTGCGGATGATCTTCACCAGCACGACGACGATAGCGGCAATTCCAATCCCAAACCCGACGGCCATGCCGATGGCAAACGCCAGGTCGTCGGAAGACATTGCGGCAAGCATGAGGTGGCTCCTATTGGTTCTCGCGACGGGTACTCTTCCATGCCCAAATTGTAACGTCGGCGGTGCATGGGAACAAAAAGATGGCTGTCGGCACGCTTAACCGGTGGTTACAATCTCCATTACTCGAGCACGACCATCGTTCCAAGGGCGCGCCTCATTGAAAAACATCAACCTAAACCCGGGCGGCCTCATCGGTGCGATTGTCTGCGGGGGAATCGCTGCGTCGTTCCTGTACTTAAGGTTCTCCTCAGGACCACCACCGGAAAGCGGGTTCCCGCTTAAGCTGTTCTTTTTGGGGCCTGTTATCGGCGGAGCCTTCGCCGGTAACTTTCTGTGGGATCTCGTCAAGAAGCCCAAGTGACACGCCGGGGCGGTTGACGGCAAAACGCCCGAAGCATTAGCGAGGGAAACGAGCCCGTTACGCTGCCAGCTCGCCTGCTTAGAGCATGTCGAGCGGATCGACGTCAATGATCCACTGCACGCCGTCGGGCGTTTTGAGGTCGGCGGTCGCTTCGCGCAGGGCGGCGCGAATGGCGTCGGCGTCGGAACCTTGCACCTGAAGCTGAAAGCGGTGCTGGCCCCGCAACTTGGCGATCGGGGCCGGAGCCGGACCTAAAACGCGGGCCGCCGTTGGCTGCCGGGCGAGCGTGTCGGTAATTCGCTTGCCGAGAAAGTCGGCGAATTCACGCGCCAGCGGCTCTTGCGGGCTGCGGACGACCAGCCGCGACATGCAGCCGAACGGCGGATACGAGAGCGACTCGCGATTCGGAAGCTCCACGGCGGCGAAAGTTTGATAGTCGTGCCGCACGGCGGCTTTGATGGCCGCGTGGTCGGGCGAAAAGGTCTGCACCAGCACGCGGCCACCTTTCGGCCCGCGGCCCGTGCGACCGGCCACCTGCACCAACAATTGAAACGTCCGCTCCGCCGCGCGGAAGTCGGGCAAGTGCAAGGCGGTATCGGCATTGACGACGCCCACGAGCGTGACGTTTGGAAAATCGAGCCCCTTGGCGATCATTTGCGTGCCCAGCAGAATCTGTACTTCTCCCTGGCGAAACGCCGCCAATGCCCGTTCGTGGCTACCGGGGCCCTGCATGGTGTCGGTGTCCATCCGCAATGCGCGGTTGTCGGGAAAACGCGCTTTGACTTCGGCTTCCAGCTTTTGTGTGCCTAAGCCGCTGTAGCGGATGCCCATGAACTGGCACTCGGGGCAACGCGTCGGCGCGGGCACTTCATGATCGCAATAATGGCAGAGCGCGATTTCGCTCGACCGATGGTGCGTCAGTGCGATGTCGCAATGCGGGCAGCGCAACACGTGACCGCAGCCGGCGCACTGAATGTGCGTGGCGAAACCGCGGCGGTTCAGCAGCAGAATCACCTGGCCGCCCTCGTCGAGCGCTGCCTTCATCGCCAGTTGCAGCGGCCGACTGATGGCCCCCGACCAAACGTGCTCGCGTGTTTCGTTGCGCAGGTCGATCGTCATGACGTCGGGCATGGGACGATCGAACACGCGCCGCGGCATCGACAGCAGCCGATACGCCCCGGTCTGTCCGCGATGCCAGCTTTCCAGCGACGGCGTGGCCGAGCCGAGCACCAGCGGAACGTTTTCGGCCGAGGCGCGCCGCAAAGCGACCTCCCGCGCGTGATAGCGCGGGGCGGTGTCTTGCTTGAAGCTCGACTCGTGCTCTTCATCAAGGATGATCAACCCCAGGTGCGGCGTGGGAGCGAAGATCGCGCTGCGGGCGCCCACCACCACGGGCACCAGACCGCGGGCGATGTCTTGCCATTCGGCGTGACGTTCGGCGTCGGTCAGATGACTGTGCAAGACGGCCACTCGGCCGAAGCGTGCCCGAAAGCGCTGCCGCGTTTGCGGCGTGAGGCTGATTTCGGGCACCAGCACGATCGCCTGCCGCCCGTAGCTGACCACCTCCTGAATGGCCCGGATGTAGACCTCCGTCTTGCCGCTGCCGGTCACGCCGTGCAACAAGATGGTTTCATGCC
>DASSFG010000570.1:0-6204 GCA_035694685.1 Pirellulales bacterium | reverse complement strand
GTGCTGGTGGCCGAGTACGGCACCACGCCCGCCGATATCGAAATCACCGGCTGCCGCTGCACCGTCAAGTGGACGATGATCGAACGCAGCCTGAAAATTCTGGACATCGCCCTGCAAGGTCTTTATCCGGCCGGTTTTCAGAGCTCCTCGACGCTCAACCGCGGCGTGGGCCGCAGCGGCATCGAGCGGGCCAGCGTGCGCGGCAAGAGCATCTTGCTGCACCCGCTTTCGCAAGGCTCCGCCACCGTGCAGGACATCACCTTGCAGCAGGCGGTGATCTATCCGACGGGCAACGTCGAGCTCTCGGACCAGGGCGATCAGCTTTGGGAAGTCGAAGCCGATTGCATCGTTTCGCCCAGCGCCACCGACGGCGAGCTGTTGGCGATCATCAATGAGTCCAACGTCGGACAGTAAAGAATGACGAATGACGAATGACGGAATGACGAAAGAAGCCCGAATGACGAATGCCGAAGCACGAATCGGCGCCCGGGCGTGATCCTTTCTCATTCGTCATTCGGGCTTCGTCATTCTTTCGTCATTCGTCATTAGGCATTCGTCATTTCAACCCAAAGGCATCACATGACAACACGCGTTGACGTAAATCCACCCATCCGCGTTGGTGATAAAATCGTCCAGGTTGGTCCGCTCGACTGGTCGGGCTTCAAGGCGCTGGTCGAGGCGCTCGCCCAGGCCGATCTGCCGCTGCCCAGTTTGAACGGCGATGCCTTGCGGCAAAAGCTCGCCGAGGTGCAGGCGAAGGCCAAGGCATCGGGCACGCTGGCGCTCGTTGACGTCGCGGCGATCGTGTACGAATTCGCGGCGGGCAACCTGCCGATCTTGTATCAGTGGATATTAAAACATCCGCCGTTGCTGACGGCGCTGCTGCGCGGGGCGAGTAACTTGAGCGAGGAGGAGATCGCCGGACTCACGGCGGGCGAGGTGTTACGCATGTCGCGAGCAGCCTACTCGGCGCTGGTCAATGACGGCGTCTTCGCGGAGGCCGCCTGTTTTTTCGGCGAAGTCGTCGGGCTGCGGCCACCGGCGGCGGCCGCCAGCGGCCCGACTTCCGCACCGCCCAATGCCGCGGACTCTGCCAGCGAATCGAAATCGTCATCGCCGCCGCAACCGGCTGGGGCCTGAGCGAATTGGCGAGGTTACCTGCCCGCGATGCGTTTGCCTACGCCACAGCGTGTCTGGAGCAGGGCGCCCTCGAGTTGACCGAGTCGATTGACGTGGCGCTAATTTCGGCGGAAGCGCTCGCAGGCGGCAGTTCCTTACGAAAGCGGTTGCTGGGCGATATTCGTCGCATGCTAGGTGAATCGCTGCAACTGGCTGTGTCGCTCGCCGAGCATGCGGCGATTGCCGAAGTCGAACGCGAGATTGCTCGAGAGTTTCCGTTCTACTTCGATGAATCGCGGTTGAGCGACTTGCACGAGCGGTATGGCAAATTGCGGTTGACGTAGCAGGCACGCTCCGCCGTGCCGTCGCTTTGGGCTGGAGGGTTTTCCGCTGCAAAGCGAGTTTCAAATGCTCTTGGCTTCCGGGCCAACTTGCGCACCGACGTCCTCCCCACTGCGGCAGCGGCACGGCGGAGCGTGCCCGCTACTTTGGCCTTGTTGATCGCGGCCAACGTCCATCGGCAAGGTAACCGTCGCGCGCCGCCGTTAGCGGCCGGTTAAACGACACTCACTAGCCACTCTGCCCTCCCAGAGATAATGCCCAACCCAACCACCACCATCACACTCTCCGGTAGCGGCTCGGTGACGTTGCCGGCGACGGCGCCGAATACCGATTGCCCGACGACGGTGCCGGGCGTCGTGCATCGCACGCAAGGCGGCAGCCTGGTGAGCTACCAAGTTGGACCGCAGTATTGGGAAGTCCTGCTGCAATGCCGCTCGCTCACCGGCGCGCAGAAAGACGCGCTCAACACGTTCTTCGCCGCCAACTTTGCCTCGTCGTTCACTTATGTCGATGAAAACGGCAACAGCTTCACTGCTCGCTTCCTCGACACCACGCTGCCCATCAGGAAAGCGTATCGCGAGTCGTGGGAAGTCGACGTCCGCTTGAATTTGTCGGGCGTGCTGAAATAGGAGCTCGAGGCAGTGAGCGCTTGCGTTGTTTAACCGGTGGGCCAGCGGCCCCCGCGGACGTCGCCGGCCGATCGTTCCTGTCATATAGCGCGGCGCACGAATCGACCGCACGCGGGGGCCGCTGGCCCACCGGTTAAACAATTCCGTTGCTTCGGACCAATCTATTATGCGAACCCCCTCCCGCGACCCATTGACGTCTTCCCTCGACGCCGCGAACTTCACGTCGGCCATGCAGACCGCCGCCGCGGCCGCGGAGCAATTTACCGCCCGCGTGGCGCAAACGCTCGGGTTGTCGCCGTCAGCAGTACCGAACCAATCGACGCCGGTGTCCACACCGCTGCCGGCGGCCGGTAGCGCTGGCGCTGCACAACTTTTCGGCAACCTGTTCGGCGGCCGGGGTGGTGGCACACAACCGTTTGCGCAGCTTCAACAGACATTCGCGCAGCTCGGCAAGAACGTGCAGCAGGCCGTGCAGGCAACGGGCAAAGGGCGCGATGCCGCCAATCTCCAACTCGGCAAGCTGCAAGACGGCGCCAATAACATGTTCGCCGCGCTGGCGAAAGGTAACGACAACGTGGCCGGCTTCGCCGCGGCCATCGGCCGCGCCAATGACGCCGTACAAGGCTTTGTCAACAACCTCGCCAAGGCCGGCCAGGCCCAGTTCGCGCAATTCTTCGGCGCTCCAGGCCGACTCGTGCCCGCCAATCAGCAACGGCAGGCCGCCGTACAAGTACAAATGGCCCAGCAGGTCGGGCAGCTTCTCGCCCAGTTCTCCAAACAGATCGGCCAGAGCCTGCAAGGCGGCGAACAAATACAGCAGATGGTCGATGCGGCCAACGCGGCGGGAAACCCGCAGCAGGCGATCGACATTGCCCGCAGTTACGTGACGGCCCAACTCAACCAGTCGTTGATCAACGCCCAGAACCTGGCCAACAGCGTCGATCCGGTCATGCACAGCTTCGGCGCGACGGGGCAGCTTGCGCCGCAGGGCAACCTGCAATATCTACTGTCGCAGCCCGGCCAACTGCAAGACACCATCCGCATGTTTCAAAACATGCTCGACAACCTCAACAAGCTGCAAGCCGGCCTGGACAAGGCGCGGCCGATGGCCGCGGGCGGCGTGGTGACCGATCCGACGATGGCGCTCGTGGGCGAGGCCGGTCCCGAGGCGATCATTCCGCTCGACCGGCTGCAAGCCATGTTTGGCAACCCCGCCAACCTCTTTCTTACGGCGAACGCCTTTGGCACGAACCCGGGCGATGGGGCGATCAATCCGCTCGGTGTCACCGCCGCTCAACTGGCAAACTTCGACACGATGTTCGCCCGCGCCAGTCAGGTGCTCAACCAGCAACTCGACCTGGGCAACCGCGGCGCGGCGGGCATTCTCGACCGTTGGAATCAGATGCAGGACGCGGCCGTGCAGGCCATCGAGACGATGAGCCAGCGTCGGCGCATCGACCTGGCGCCGTCGGCCGGCGTGTTACCGAATCAGAACCATGCGGCCACGTTGCAGGCGGCGGCCGGCGCGTTGCACTTCAACTTCGGCGACATCAACGTGACGGGCGGCATGGCACAGCAGGAAATCGGTTCGCTCTTCGACCGCATCGAGAACGAAGCCCGTTCGCGCGGCTACGACCTCACCGGCCGTTCCGCGCTGCGTCGTCCGCCGCAAGTCGCCCGCGGCCCGCTCACGCCGGCCGGGTATGCGCGGTGAGGGAAGGTAGACGGTAGACGGTAGACGGGGGAGTTTGCCGTCCGTTAAATTGAGCGGCATGGTTCGCATACCGCTGGTTCGTCGCCCGCGATTCATCCTCCGGACGTTTCGTCACGGCATTCAACAAAGTACGAAATTCCAGGCGGAAAGGGCTGGCAGCAAACCGAAATCACTTGCACGGGGCGAGGGCGAAACGCAGTCGTTCTCTTCCGACGAACCCTTGGTATTGCTAAGGTTACGGGCACCCGAGGATCTCAAGACGGACACCGGCGAACCGTGCGATGGCGTGATGATCTGGTTTGCAAAATCGACAGGCCCCTAAAGGGGCCGAATTATTTTTGGGTGATCGCAGACCCAGGCATAAATGCCTGGGCTACGCAAAAGATGATGCCAACGTGGGCGCGGCGCGTTTTTAACTAGCCCAGGCATTTATGCCTGGGAACCGAAACGATCCCTGCTTTTTCGGCCCCTTCAGGGGCCTTGGTCACGGGCCTTCAGGCCAGATGTCCTCGTCCTTCGCCTCGATTGCCTCCATTAACGTTGAAATGCGGCCCGATGCGTGGTGCCGTTCCTGATTGTCGATGTAGCGACTCACCTTCGGGAGTTCGTCACGCCGCAGTGACAGCACGCCGTAGCCTTCCTGCCAGACGAGCTTGAACTTCGGTTTGATGTCGCGGTTTGTCCGAAACGCCACAGCGCCTTTGACCTGTCCGATGAACTGACTCACCGCGATTGTCGGCGGCAAGCGGACCAGGAGATGAACGTGATCGGGCATCGCATTGTGCCGTATTGGCTGACCACCGCGCTCGATCGCTTCTTCCTGGACGAGCTTCAAGAGTTCAGGCCGCCAGGCGCGCTGGATATACGGATAGCGTGTGTGAGTCGCCCAGACGAAGTGGTAATACAACTGATGAAATGCATGCGCCATATTTCGCCTTTGGGGTTTGAGATGGAACACCGTTAGGCCCCTAAAGGGGCCGGGAATTAATATATTCCAGCCAGCAACCCAGGCATAAATGCCTGGGCTACGCAAAGGCTGAATGCCAACGCCGGTGTAGCGCACTTTTACGTAGCCCAGGCATTTATGCCTGGGATCCGAAAGGGCCGAATATTTGTTGACCCCTTTAGGGGTCGAGACGGGATCTTCGTCACGACGGGCAGCGCGGAGCGGAATCCCGGCTCAGAATGCGATACGTCGACTGGTATGGCAATCATCGGCACCTCACCGTCACATTTTACTGCTTTCAAGCGCGCCGCTCCAAGCCATTCTGCGTCTAAACTGTCGTTAGAACCGCACAGCCGGGGCATCGCCGCGGCAACGCATTTCGGCCAAATAGCTCGCGGCGCGCTGCTCTGCCCCAGCCACCTCTCCCCGTCTACTGTCTACCGCCTACCGTCTACCTGCCTGATGCCGCGCACCTTCACCGCTAACTTCCTGACGCAGGCCAAAAGCAAGTCCGCCCGGCCTTATCAGGTGCTCGAGGTCGATTGGGGCGGCGCGGCAGGCACGCGGTTCTATCTTGATCGACCGGCCACTTCGTTCCTCACCAGCGACGGGCATCGCGTTCCGACAATCGGCGTCGATCCGAACGTGATGGTACTTGAGTGGCCCGCCGTCTCGCTCGCGCTCAAGCAAGGCGCCGTGGGCGCCACTGATCAGACGCAGGTCACGCTTGACGATGCGGGCGGATCGCTTACCGCCATTCTCAACTCGCAAGAGCAGCAACGGCGAATCGTGCGCGTGTGGCGGATGTTCGACGATCCTTCCTGCCAGTGGGGCCGCGACAATGGGCTGATTCTCGCCGGTTGCCTGCGACCATTCGATTGGACCGCCAAAGACAATCAACTCGTGCTCGCCATCGGCGACCTTGGCCCGCTCTTAGCGAAGAGCATCTCCTGCACCGCGACCGCGAGCATCTTTCCAAACATCCCCAACGATTATCAGGATCGCAACGTCCCACTCGCCTGGGGCAACGCTCAGCGCGTCGAAGCCGTGCTCGTCGAACGCCCCTGGGAAACGCACATCACACAAAACACCGACGGCAGCGACCCCGTGACCGTCACGATCGGCGACGATCCGGTTGACCTGGGCCTAGACGGCACGGGAACCACCAGCTACCAGGCATATCTCGGGCTCGACGCGGTCAGTGTTACCTTTACCCAATCGAACAACCCCGGCACGGGATCGAGCGAAGCGACAATCACCAAACTCTGGGATCCGGTACTGTTCACCGCCGTGCTGCTGGGCACCGTCGATGGGGCGGGCAACCCGCGGCTGATCATTTCAGACCAGTTTATCACGCCGACCGCGTTGGCCGGCCTTGTCGGCAACTACATGACGGCCGGGCAAGTCATCCAGATCGTCTCGGCCAGGCTAGGACTGGTCTCCACCACGCTCAG
>DASSFG010000569.1:0-25547 GCA_035694685.1 Pirellulales bacterium | reverse complement strand
GCGGTTATGATCCCGAGGGCGATTTCAATACCATCACGCGGCAGGCCCGTGGTCGCCGCATCGTGCCCAGCGACCCCGGCCGTAGCTTGATCCTGACCAAGCCGACCGGCGCGGTGCCGCACAAAGGCGGCCTGCGCTTCCGTGTCAACTCGCTCGAATACCGCGTCCTGGCCGAATGGATCGCCGCGGGCACGCCGCCGCCCATGACCGACGACGCACGGCTGGAACGGCTGGAGATTCTGCCTGCGGCGAGTGTGCTCAAGCCCGAGATGCAGCAGCAGCTCATCGTGCTGGCGCACTTCAACGACGGACACGTCGAAGACGTGACGCGTTGGGCGAAGTATACGTCGACCAACGAGTCGGTCGCCCAGGTCGGCGAGTCGGGGCAGGTGAAGGTGATGGGGTATGGCGAAGGCGCGATCACGGCCTGGTATCTGAGCCGCGTCGTCACCGCCACCATCAGCTCGCCGTATCCGATGCCGGTCCCGAGCGAGGTGTTTGCCAAGGCCGAGCGGCGCAACTTCATCGACGAGCTGGCGCTCGCCAAGCTCGCCAGCCTCAACGTTCCACCGTCGCCGGCCGCGGGCGACAGCGAGTTTCTGCGGCGAGCGTTCCTCGATACCATCGGCGTCTTGCCGACGGCGGACGAAGTCCGGGCGTTTCTCACTGACAGCTCGCCCGACAAACGAGACAAGGTCATTGAATCGCTCCTTAATCGGCCGGAGTTCGTCGATTACTGGGCGTATAAATGGTCCGACCTGTTGCTGGTGAACAGCGAGAAGCTGCGTCCCTCGGCCATGTGGTCGTATTACACCTGGATTCGCAACCAGGTCGAAGCCAATACGCCCTGGGACGAGTTTGCCCGACATGTGGTGACCGCGAAAGGAAGCACGCTCGAAAATGGCGCCAGTAACTTTTTTGTGTTGCACCAGGACGCGCCCGACGTGACGGAAACGATCACCGTGGCCTTTCTCGGCATGTCGGTCAACTGCGCCCGTTGCCACAACCATCCGCTGGAAAAATGGACGAACAACCAGTATTACGCGATGGCGAACCTCTTCGCGCGAGTGAAGCTCAAGGCCGCGCCGGGCGACGGCAATACGATCGTGTTCGCCGCCACCGAGGGCGACTTGATCCAACCGCTGACCGGCAAACCGCAACCGCCCACACCGCTCGACGGCGAGCCGCTGGCCATTGACTCGCCTAACGATCGCCGCCAGCACCTGGCCCGCTGGCTGACTTCGCCCGACAACCCCTACTTCAGCCGGGCGATCGCCAATCGCATCTGGGCCAACTTTTTTGGCGTCGGATTGGTGGAAATGGTCGACGACATGCGGTTGACCAATCCGGCCAGCAACGAAGAGCTGTTGAACGCCGCGGCGAAGTTCCTGGTCGATAACCATTTTGACCTGAAGTCGCTGATGCGGGCCATCCTGCAATCCAAGACTTATCAGCGCAGCAGCCAGCCGAGTGCCGAAAATATGGCCGACACGCGGTTTTATTCACGCTATTATCCGCGGCGGCTGATGGCTGAGGTGTTGCTCGACGCCATGTCGCAAGTCACGGGCACGCCCACGAAGTTCGGCGACTATCCGATCGGCTGGCGGGCGATGCAATTGCCCGACGCCAACGTCAACTCCTATTTTCTCAAAACGTTCGGCCGGCCGGAGCGCGTGGTCACCTGCGAGTGTGAGCGTACTGCCGAACCGACGATGGTGCAGGTACTGCACATCTCCAACGGCGATTCGCTGAACGACAAGCTGCAAGCCAAGGGCAACCGCCTGGAGCAGCTTCTGGCAGCCGGCACTCCCGACGACAAGATGGTCGAAGATCTTTATCTGAGCGCCCTCTCGCGCCTGCCGACCGACGAGGAAAAGTCGCGTCTGCTGGCGGTGTTGGCCGAATCAGGCCAGGACAAGCGACAGGTGTGGGAAGATCTCTACTGGAGCGTACTGAGCAGCCGGGAGTTTTTGTTCAACCATTGACGCCTTGCCGCAAAACGAAACTTCTCGACTGGCGGCGAAAGGCGGTTGTGGATCACGCGGCCACGTCGACCGATTTGACCTCGGCAATGGCTTTCAAGAAGTCGTTCAGGTTGGCGAAGCGTTTCTCCGGCTCCCGCTCGATGGTGCGCATGATGGCTTTGGCCAGCCGCGGCTCGATCTTTGGGCGGTAGCGCTCGATCTCGACGGCGGCGTGTTCGGCGTGCTTCATGGCCACCAGCCCGTCGTCACCGCGCGTCCAGGGTAACTGGCCCGTCAAGATTTCATAAGCGCTGACGCCAAAGGCAAACTGGTCGAGCCGCGGGTCGGTGGGCCGCCGCTTGACCAACTCGGGGGCCATGTAGTTGGGGTTGCCGGTGCGGTTGCCCGGCTGCATGAAAGGCGCCGTGGCCGGCACCGTCAGGCCGAAGTCGATCAGCTTCACGTTGTCGCCCTGCGGATCGACCATGAAGTTCCGCGGGCAAACGTCGCGATGAATGAACCCGCCGTCGTGTACGGCCTGCACCGCCTCGGCCGCCTGCCGGATGATGGGCAGCCGCCGCTCGTTCAAGAGCGGGCTGCGGCCGATGATCAACAGATCAACGCCTTGCCCGTCGATGAATTCCATGACCACAAACCGCTCGCCCTGGGCCGTCAGTCCGTGCTCGATCAGCTTCACGATGCGCGGATGATTGAGCTTGGCTAGAATCTCGCCCTCGGTCGGCTTGTTGAGTCCCTTGAAACGGGCCTCAAAGTCGGCGGTCTTTTTAGGGTCGAGTATCTTGAGGCCGACGAGCTTGCCGGTCTGTTTATCGCGTGCTTTGTAAAACTTCGACATCGTGCCCGACTCGACCTCGCGCAGCAGCTCGTACTTAGCGCGCACGTCGGTGCGTCCGCCGGAGAGGATCGACTTGAACTGGTCGAGCAGGCCCATCTACTTGCCGCAATAGTCGATGGCGCGGGCGATTTCACTTTGCAGATCGCCGCGCCGCACAATGCGATCGATAAAGCCGTGTTCGAGCAAAAACTCGCTGGTCTGAAATCCCTTGGGCAGCTCGATGCGAATGGTCGCCTGAATAGTCCGCGGCCCGGCGAAGCCGATGAGCGCCTTGGGCTCGGCAAAAATCAGGTCGCCCAGCGAGGCAAAACTAGCGGCCACGCCACCCATCGTAGGATTGGTAAGCACGGAAATGAACAGCCCGCCGGCCTGATCGTAGCGGGCCAACGCCGCGGAAATCTTGGCCATTTGCATCAGCGAGAGAATGCCCTCGTGCATGCGGGCACCGCCGCCTGAGCCGCTGATGATGATCAGCGGCAATTGCTGCTGCGTGGCCCGCTCGACGAGGCGGGTGAGTTTTTCGCCGACGACCGAACCCATACTGCCCATGATGAAGGCCGAGTCGGTCACGCCAAAGGCCACGCGGCGAGCGCGAATCATGCCCGTGCCGGTCACGGCCGCGTCGTTCAAGCCGGTGCGGTTCTGCTCGGCCACGAGCCTTTCGGCGTAAGGTTTTTTATCGGCGAAGGCCAGCGGGTCGGTGGGCAGGAGTTGGGCGTCCCACTCTTCGAACGTTCCTTCGTCGAGCAGTTGGCGGATGCGCTCCTGCGCCGAAACGTACCAGTGGTAATCGCACTCGGGGCAGACCCCGAGCCGTTTTTCGGCCTCTTTGCGAAAGATGATCCCCTGGCAACCGGGGCACCGCTGCCAAAGTCCCTCGGGCACGCCCCGTTTTTTGCGAGTCACGTTGGTTTGACCGATCTGTGCGTCGGCGCCTGTGGTAGTGGCCATTAGGGATCAGCGATCAGGGATTAAGAGCTGGGGATTAAGGATTAGCTGCTATGCACCAGGCTGCGTGGCTCGACGTCGATCACTTGCCAGGTGCCGTGTTGCGCACCGGCCTGCCAGAGATTACCAACGTCGGTCTGCTCAAGCCAGGCCCGCACCAGGCTGGCGAGTGGCTCGGGCACGACCAGTCCCACCGTCGCGTCTTTGTGCTTCTTCAGGATTTTCGTCAGCGCCGAGCGGACACGCTCCTGGGCGTCGCCGATCATTTCACCGCCGGGCGGACAGACGCTTTCGGGCTGGTCTTGCCACTGACGATAGACCTTGGGCTGCTTGCGCTTGACCTCTTCCACCAACATACCTTGCCACAGGCCGTGATCGAGGTTTCGCAGGCTGTCGAGCGGCTTCAGCCGGACCTTTAAGGCGGCGGCAATGGCGGCGGCGGTTTGCAAGGCGTGCTCTGAATCGGAAGCATAGAGTGCATCGATCTGCACGCCGGCCAGTTCGTTGCTGAGTCGGGCAGCCTCGTGGGCGCCCTCTTCGCTAAGCGGTACCTCCAACGCCCCCTGAATGCGGCCCTGTTGCACGTACTCGGTGGCGCCGGGACGAATGAGAACGATCCGTACCATCGCTGTTCTCTGTTATCCTCCGCTGTGAGAATGAGCCAGGCTCGTCAAGTTGCCGATCGCCGCCTGGTAATCGTGGTGTTTGAAGATGCCCGATCCGATGACCAGCATCTGTGCTCCGGCGGCCACCGCTTGCGGAATCGTTTGCTCGTTCACGCCCCCGTCGATTTCCAACAGCACCTCCGGCCTAACCAGCCGCCGCAGGGCCTGCAATTTTTCCAGCGCCACCGGCTCGAACTCCTGGCCTCCGAAGCCCGGCATGACGCTCATCACCAGCACCACGTCGCACAGGTCGAGGCAGTTGCGAATGGCAGCGATCGGAGTCGGGGGGTTGATGGCCAGTCCTGCCGCGGCACCAAGCTCGCGGATTCTTTCAAGCACAGGCCGAGGGTCGTCGCTGGCTTCGGCGTGAATGGTCATGCCATGAGCGCCCGCCTCAAAATACCGTTCGACGTAGTCGCCGGGGTTGGAGATCATCAGATGCACTTCCAAGGGCAGGCTGGTGATCTTGGAAAATGCCTCGACCAAGGTCAGTCCGTAACTCAGATTGGGCACAAAGTGCCCATCCATCACGTCCAGGTGCAAGACCTGCGCCCCTGCGGCCTCGAGGCGGTCCACATCTTCTTTGAGACGTCCCCAGTCGCACATGAGCATCGATGGCAAGACCGCTGGCGCGACGGTGCGGAGAGCAGCGAGGTAGTTGCGGCGTGACATGGCGGTATCGGCCCTATTCTAGCAGAGGCCGCTTGCCCAGTCTGCGCATCCCGCTTGTCATCGCATAAGCCGATATGGCGAAAAGAGTTGCGAGTGGTGGGCTCACCCTTTACGGGAAGAGGAACCACAGCCCGGTGGTGATTAAACCTTGCGAGGCGGCCCCGCGAAGACTAAGCGGCAACGGTCCCAATGTGTAGGGGGCGCAGTCGCCGGGGCGATACCAACCCAGCGGATAGACGCATTCCCAAGGCGGTTCCAGACCCATGTTGTAAGGCAGGCAGGGAACCATGACGAAGAAGTGCCCGACCGAAATAATCGGCGTCAACAGGCCGAACGTATGGCCGTAGCGTTCGAGTTTCGGCTGCTGAAAGTAGAGTGGCTTGTGACACAGCGCCGAGGCTTTCCAGGTGAAGGTCACCGGCGCCCAGTTTCGCGGTTGGAATGGGTAATCGCTCAAAGCGCATTCCTGCGGAAACAGACCCGGCTCAGCCGCGATACGATTACTGATCTGGTTGATGGGCTTCAAATCGCGGGGCGAAGGGCAACGTTCCGGCTCGCTTGGTCCGGCCTGAGCGAATTCACCTCCGAGCACCGGCGCTTGAGCATCGAGGTCGCGCATGTGCATGCGCAGATCGTCGGGCAACTCGGGCAAGTCGTCATCAACCGTCCGTTGTGCTACCTCATCGGCATCGAATTGGCGAGGCTCTTGTTCCTCCGTAACCCCATCTTCTTCTCCCAATTCGTCTTCGTCGTCGAACACCTCATCTTGAAACGGATCGAGCGCCGGGTCGTCGGCCGGCTCATTGAACGACGTAAGCTCAATCTCACGAGCGCCATCGGCCTCGTCGACCTCGCTGTGCATCGCGCGGCTGACTTGCGGGGTGCTTAACGCTGGTTCGGCCGCGGTAGCATTGCCGTCGGCCTGGAATCGCTCGGTTTTGACGCCGGCCGTTGGCTTCCATTTCAGCCGCAGGCTAGTCGTCTGCTGCGAACGATCGTTTCGCTGGCCATGCGGGGCGGACCATTTAACCTCGTCTCCCTTGCGAGTATCGGCGCTGCCGGCGACGGCGCAGGGCAGGTCGACCGCCAGCAAGGACAGAACGGCGGCGTAGAGCACGCCCCGTCGGCTTATCATGCCCCGTCGGCTAATCGCTGTTGTCCAGCCCGTAACCGGTGCTGTAATTGGGCGCTTCCTGCGTGATGGCAATGTCATGAGGGTGGCTTTCCCGCACGCTGGCCGGTGAAACTTGTATGAATCGTGCATCCCTGCGCAACTCCTCGATGTCGCGTGTTCCACAATAACCCATGCCCGCCCGCAGTCCGCCTACGAGCTGATACACATGGGCGCTCAAGGGGCCGCGGAAGGGAACCCTTCCCTCAACCCCCTCGGGCACCAGTTTGTCGTGTTTGCCGTCGCCCCGTTGCCTGTACCGCTCACTCGAACCCTTGACCATCGCCCCCATCGAACCCATGCCGCGATATATCTTGTAGGTGCGGCCCTGATACAAAATCATTTCGCCGGGGCTTTCGATTAGCCCGGCGAACAACCCGCCGATCATGGCGCACGAGGCGCCCGCGGCGATGGCTTTGGTCAGGTCGCCCGAATATCGAATCCCTCCGTCGGCAATGATCGGTGTTTCGGTTTTCTTGGCTGCGTTGGCCGCGGCGTAAATGGCAGTGACCTGCGGCACCCCCACCCCTGAGATCACCCGCGTCGTGCAAATCGACCCTGGGCCGATCCCCACTTTGACGGCGTCGGCCCCGGCGGCAATCAAGTCGGCGCAGCCTTCCTCGGTTGCCACGTTGCCGGCGACGACGTCGATGTCCCAACGCCGCTTAATCTCGCGGACCGTCTCGATCACGTTGGCCGAATGCCCGTGTGCGCTGTCAACCACAATCACGTCGACGCCTTTGGCAATCAGGCTATCGACGCGTTCGTACTCGTAAACGCCCACGGCGGCCCCGACCCGCAACCTCCCTTGCCTGTCTTTACAGGCTTGGGGAAATCGCCGCATCTTGTCGATGTCTTTAATCGTGATCAGGCCGGTCAGTTTGTTATTTTCGTCTACCAGCAAAAGTTTCTCGACCTTATTTGCCATCAGGATCTTTTCAGCTTCCTCAAGCGATACATTCCCCGTAGCCGTTACCAGGTGTTCGCTGGTCATGACTTCGCTGATGGGCAGGTCGTTGCGTTCCAGAAACCGCAGGTCGCGCTTGGTGAGGATACCCGCCAGCCGGCCTCCGGAGTTGGTGATGGGCAGGCCTGACACGTTGAATTGGTCCATAATCTCGCGCGCACGGCTCACCGTAGCGTCGGGCGGCAGCGTGACCGGGTCGAAAATGATGCCGTTCGCGCTGCGCTTGACCTTGTCGACTTCTTCCGTTTGCCGGTCCACGGACATGTTTTTGTGGATCACCCCCAACCCGCCTTCCTGGGCCAAGGCGATGGCCATGTTGCTCTCCGTGACGGTATCCATCGGCGAGCTCAAAAGCGGCACGTTCAGCCGAATGCGGCGAGTGAGTTGGGTAGTGACGTCGCAATCGGCGGGCACAACCTTGCTGTAGCGCGGTTCGAGCAGCACGTCGTCGAACGTGATGCCCGAGTAGCGGAGCTTATCTTGCATGCGGATGGTCTTTAGAAGGGGGCCATGATTCCGAGGGAATCCTGCATTATTGCCCTGCCGGTCAAAATTGGCTAGCCGCTGGCCAGGAGCGCTTGAGCTAGACGTTGGCGGCATAAATGGTAGAATAACTGAGACTTATGTTGCGGCGTCTTTTTGCCGCAGGCGATCACTCGGAACCAGAACCACGTATGGCGCAAAAAGAAGAAGCGTTGGAAGTCGAAGGGGTCGTGACGCAGGCCCTGGCAAATACGCGCTTTCGCGTGACGATCGAGGGCGGCCACACGGTCATTGCCCACGTCGCCGGGCGTATGCGTAAGAACTTCATCCGTATCGTGCCCGGCGACAAAGTGCGCGTCGAGCTCTCGCCCTACGATCTGACCAAAGGGCGCATCACCTTTCGCGAGCGGTAACTGCCGCGCGGTTCGGGCTTTCTTGTTCGGGGCAGGAGAGGGACAGCTTCCGCCGCGTTCCGGGTGACGACGATACCGTGAGTTACCTCCCGATCGGCATGGCAGCGGAGAAACATCCACCCGACACGACCAATGGCTCTCCACGGCCAGCGACCAACTGGGCCGCCATGGCGCTCGTGCCGCCCGCCGCTGGGCAGTGAGCGCCGCCACAGCCGGCTCGCCGTGCGGCATGTCAATCGCCCAAATCGAGCGGTTTACCGAGCATCTGCTTCCACTGCTTATTCTGGACGTCGCTGAGGATCGCCTCGATTCTGTCCTCGTGTTCTTTGCGGATCTTCAAAATCCTCGGCCCGATCTTCTGCGGGTTGCCGCCGGATTGGGCCTCCTTCATGAGCGGCTCGATTTTCTTTTGCATTTCCTGCACCACGGCCGTGAACTGCTTGCGTTGCTCGTCGGTAATGTTCAGCTTCAGAAAGGCCTCGTTCTGCCCCAACAAGGCAAATGCACCTGCCTGTTGCAGTTGCAATTGAAAGAGCCGCGATTGCTGGTCAGCGTTCAAAATTGCCTTCAGCTCGGCGGACAGTTTCTCTGCAGATTTGTGACGGTGCTCGTGCAGTTGCCTCTCGCGATCTGCGGGCTGTAGATCTTTAATTCGTTCAAAGAGCCCCATCGTCGCCTCGACATGCGGTAGGAACTTCCCCGACAGCTTCTGCTTTTGTTCCTTCGACAACCTTAGCTCGTCCTGCACTCGGTCGCGGAAAACGACAAACTCGCCCCCCAGCACCTCGGCGAGTTGACGCTGAATCCCCGTAGGGAGTTGCACGGTGCCGTTTGCGACGGCAGCTTCCTCCCCAAGCGCGTCCTCATCCGCGACTGGCTCGCCGATGATGCCGTAACGAACGCCGCAACTGAGATCAATGGCGTGGCCGCCGGGCAGGTGAGTCACGTCGGCGCGACCCTGCAAATCCTGAAACAGGTTCGCCCACTTGAGATTCTCTCGGCCGTGGGCGACCAGCAGCAGGCAAATCATACGGTCTCGCTTCATTTCGACGTAGCCGTGCCAGTTCAGTTTGACATCATGCCGCCAGAGCCGGCCGTCGTCATTTCGACCGTCGCCCGACATTCCCTCGGCATGCGAGCTCCCCTCGATGCGCAACAGGGTCGAACCGTCGCGGCCGGACCCGGCAGTTTGTGCCCAGAACTCACACTGTTTGAGCTCATTCTGAGCACCCTTGCCGCCGTCCAGGCCGCCGAGCGGGTTGACATCCAATTGGCCCAAGAACGCATGGCTCACGAGCAAGCGCGCCACTTCGTCGGCCAACGGGAATCGCTCGGCGCCCGCATCGGCGAGCGCCTTGGCGATAGCCTCCTGCACGGCCACGGGTACTTCGAAGCGGTCTTCAACGTAATGTTCTTGACTCGTTGTGTCGGCCACCGGCATGTCGTCGGCGTCGAGCGCATGCCCATACAGCCGGCCGACGACCGTGCCGCGAGCGACTCGCGGCTTGGCCGGACAGCGTTTCCCTTCCGCATGTTGTTCTGGCACCGGCGGAACTTTGCCGCTGTCTTCCATGTCGTCGAGCTTCTGGCTGGGAAACCGCATGTAGCGCTCGGCCGCGAAAGGCCGGCTGGCGTCAGGGTACTTGGCGAAACGCTGGAGCGCATGGTCAAGGAAGTCGACCACGCTCTGGTCGTCGTCGAACATCAGCGCCCAGTTGAGCACCTTGCCGGCCGAGTTGACGACGCAAATCCCCTGCGGGGCGGGTTTCGAACGGCCAATCTCGCGGTAGAGCCGGCCCTCGTCGTCGTCGGGAGGCATATTGATCAGGCCGGCCTTGAGCGCCACGGGCACGAAGTCTGTCTGAACACGACGGATGACATCGGGGTTCGAGAAAACCGCCTCACGGGCGGCGCCGGCGAACACTCAGCAACGCGCGTCATCGATGGGTCGGTCGATGAAAATCCAAAGCAAGGCCGGTTTGCTCGTCGCCCGCGACTCCTTGAGTCCGTCGAGCAAACAGTTCTTCCAGGCAATCTCGCGCCAGGCGACCTTGGGCGCTTTCAAGGCTTCGATCTCAGCTTGCAACGCTTCGGGCGTCGCTGCCTTCCGCGCTTGCCTCCTCGCCCCCTCAGCTTGGGCGCTGGCGGCGCACAACAGCGCCACGCTCCCAACCACGAACAACTTTCTCATCGTCGTTTCCCCTTTCGTGCAGCACCTACCCTATCGCCGCGCCCCGCCCCGGGTTTTCGTTCGCCACAACCTCGCGAAAAACCGATTCGACGGTTTGTTCGCACTCTTCTACTTCTACCTGTTCTACGTTCGGCAGGTTTCACGATTCGTTTATGAGCGGCACTTTTGACCGGTATGCTGAATCCCTTTCTCGATCCGATCGCCGATTCGTTGACGCCTGGGCGGACGTGGACTGTCGAGGCGGCCCCCAGTATCATCGAAGTGCGGACTCGTTGCGCCGTACCATTTCCGCGCCGACGTGAAGAGCGCGGGGCCTTTCCCACTGATCGCCGCGCTTTACGCGAATGACGCCCCATGTGTCGACCTGCTCATCTTGTTCGCCGACCGTGCCACGCTAAACATGGCGCTGGCCTCCCTTGGTCCGCCCAACGGCAATCCGGCGGCGTTCGGCAACACGAAGCTGATCGAGCGGCTGCTCGATTGCGGTGCCGACGTCAATGCCAGGGGCCGTGGTGGCCGCAGCCTTCTGATGGACCTGGCTAACTCAGATAGCTTTCCCGTGGAAAGCGTGACCATGCTGATCGAACGCGGGGCCGCTACGAACACCAGGACGGAGGCGGGTCAGACCGCTCTCGATTTCGCTGTACAGCGCGGTCAGACGCCCATCGTGGATCTGCTCGTCAAGGCGGGTGCGCAGCCAGGCAACGCTTCGCCGGTGGGGGTCAGCCCGCCGAAGCCGGCCGGCTCCGCGCGTGCCGCCCTGTTGCGGACGATTCCGCTCCTGCAGCGGTCCGACATCGGCTTCGTGCAAAAGACGGGCTGCGTCTCCTGCCATCACAACTCGCTGACGGCGATGACGGTCGCCGCGGCCCGCAGCGCCAGCGTGCCGGTGGACGATCAGGCCGCACGCACGCAACTGGCGTCGATCGCGTCTTACATCGACGTTTGGCGCGGGCGCGCACTCGAGGGCCTTGGCATTCCGGGCGACGCCGATACCGTGAGTTACCTCCTGATCGGCATGGCGGCGGAGAAACATCCACCCGATCCGGCCACCGACGCGCTGGCGCGCTACCTGCTGGGCCGGCAATCGCCCGACGGGCATTGGCGGAACGTTGCGCACCGGCCTCCTCTCGAATCGAGCACGATCCAGGTCACGGCCGCCTCACTGCGGGCGCTTCAGGTCTTTGCCCCCAAAGCAAGGCGCGACGAGTACGAGCCGGCGATCGAGCGCGCCGCGCAGTGGCTGAAGCAGGCCCAGGCCGCGACGACCGAGGACCGAGCATTTCAACTTCTCGGCCTGCGATGGGCTGGAGAGGAGCAGGAAATCCTGCGACGAAGAAAAGCCGCCAGCGACCTTCTCAGCGAGCAACAAACCGACGGCGGTTGGGGAGAACTTCCGTCGCTCGCCAGTGATGCATACGCAACGGGGCAGGCGCTGGTAGCCTTGAAAGACGCCGGCGCTCTCGCGGCGACCGATCCGGCGTACCAACGGGGGGTCGAATTCCTTTTGTCGACGCAGCTCGAAGACGGATCGTGGTACGTGAGGAGCCGTTCCATAGGGTTTCAGCCTTATTTCGAGAGCGGCTTTCCCCATGGGCACGACCAATGGATCTCCGCGGCGGCGACCAACTGGGCCGCCATGGCGCTCGTGCCCGCCGCCGGGTCGTGAGGCGCCGCCACAGTTGTTCTACAGTTTCTCCGAGGCGGCCGCAGCCGCGTGAGCGCTACGCGCGCGGGCGATGTTATCAACGAGTGTTCGCGGTTTACATCTTTTCAATGGCTGATTCAGGATCTGGCAAAAGGCCGGCTGGCTGAAGTCGCCGACGTGGCCAAGAGAAGTGTAGAATGCTCTCGCTTTCGGTGCTACAATCTCAGCGTAGGAGAAGCGACCATGACCATTCGAGCCATCTACGAGAACGGTGTCTTGCGCCCGACCGAGCCCATTCAGCTCCGCGAGGGCACGGTCGTGGATCTTCAAGTGATTGGGGAAGCGGTGGATGTTCGTGCTCTTGTTCCGCCCGGCACGGATGACGGCCTGATCCGTCTCTATGAAATCCTCGGGCGCCGGTTTGACAGCGGCTGTCATGACAGCGCGGAGCGCCACAACGAGCATCAACCGTGAATGCCGTATTTCTCGACACCGTGGGCCTGATCGCCGTGTGGGACGCGGCGGACCAGTGGCACGACGACGCCGAGCCTGTGTTTCTCAAACTGGTCGCGTCTGCGCGACCGATGGTTACCACCGCGCTGGTGCTCTATGAATGCGGCAATGCATCGGCACGTCGCCCTTATCGAGCGACCGTGGACGACCTGAGAACTTGGTTGGCGACAAAAGGGTGGCTGATCGAGCCAGCACCGGACGAACTCGACATGGCCTGGACCGACTTTCGCGCGGAAACCGTCGGTGCGGCGGGAATCGTCGATCATGTCTCCTTCGTCGTGATGCGCCGCCTGGGCATCACCGAAGCCTTCACGAACGACCGACATTTTCAAGCTGCCGGATTCGTCACTCTATTCTGATTTCGGCGAAGAATTCTCCGCCAGCTCGGGCATGGTGGTGGTCCATTCATGGGCGGGCGGAGTGCCGGTGAGGTTGCAGGCCCAGTTGATGCCCTTGAACAGAATCTGACAGAAGGCGGGTTGGCTGAAGTCGCCGACGTGGCCGAGCGATGTGTAGAACGAACGGCCGCCGTCGGCACGCACGCGCGTCCAAGCGACCGGCTCGCTCGGAAAGCCGGGCACCGTCCCCATCAACAGCGGCTGCGTGCCCGGCAGCAGCGGACTGACTTTGTAAAGCGAACCTGGACTGACGTATTGCTTCAGTGCAATGTCCGCCAGCACCGCGTGGTGCTCGCTGCCGGGGGCGATCGTCACGCGCGGCTGCAAATCGTTGGCGTGATGATTGACATAGTTGCCGCCGAAGACCTGCTGGTCGAAGTCGGCCCACTGTGCAAGACCATCGCCAAGCGAGCTGCCTTTCGACGGGGCAAAGGCGTGGCTGGCGGTGCGGATGCCGACAACCGGTTTGCCGGCCGCGACGAAGCGGCGGACGTGGTCGAGTTGTGCAGCCGGTAACGGCCGGCGCCGCACGCTGACTAGCAAGGCATCGGCCTGGTCGAGCGCTTCGATCCCAGGAATGTCGTCGCGGTTGGTGTCGCTGCCGAAGATGAAGCTCACGCGATAATCGCGCCCCAGGTACTGGGCCGCAAACTTGGGCAGCGATTCTTCGGTCTTGTATTCGTCTTCCGCCACGAGCAAAGCCAGGTTCGGCCGGCGATCGCGCGAAAAGCGAAATTCGCCCTGGTCGTCGAGCAAATCGCCGCTTGTGATCGTCGGGCAAACGAATTTTTCGATATGTTCGACGATCAGATCGGTGCCGGTAAAGTGGCTCACGTAGGGCCACTTGGTCGGATCGTACATCGTGTCGGTCATATCACGCATCAGCACGACGTTCTTGCCGTTCTTCGCCAATTGCCGCAGACCGAACGGCCGGCCCAGGACGCACATGTTGGTGTGGACGCCAAGCAGAATGACATTCTTGATGCCGCGCTCGTCGAGTAAGTTCCAGATTTCGACGCCCGAATCACTGATGGCGTCCTTGGCATCGTCGATTTCGAGCGCCGCGAGCTGCGCCTTCCAGGGGGCCGTGGGGTTGCAACCGATCGAGGCGAGATAGTCGTGCCACTGCCGATGTTCCGTCAGGTCGTCGTCCTCGCCGCCCGCTCGCTGATCGACGGGATAGGCGCCTCGTTCTTCGCTGGGAATCTGAGTACACCACTGGGCGATATCGGCAGGCAAGTTGCCGGCGGTGGGTGCGCTCTTGGCCAGCTTCCGCCCCGGGCGGTCGGCGTAGGGCTCCATACAGCCGCTGGGGGCATGAATGATGAGTGCGCCGCGGTCCCGGGCGGCATGCAGCACCTGGTTCATGCGCGGCGCCAGCTCGTTTACCCGACGCACGGCATTCAGACAGTGATGGGCGTCCCACATATCGCAAACGATGATCGCCGTTTGCCGCGCGTCCCAAGCCACATCGCGCTCGGTCAGCGTGTGGTAACGGCCCGAGCCGGCCGAGGTTTCCACCCGCCGTCGCAGATTGAGTGTGAGCATGTTCGAATCGTCAGCAACCGCGAGTTGACTGCCCGTTACAACGACCGCCAGGGCCAACCATCGCAATGCACCACGCATCATCCGCCATCCTTTCTGCGAACCGAATCGTCTGGTATCTCACTATTTCAAATGCAGTGTACCGCCCATTGTGATACCCGGTCGACGTCGAATCAAGCGACCAGGTCAGTTGGTGTCTTGAAGTTGTGTTGCCCTCACGGGGTCGCCGGCAACGTAGGGCGAGACAAGCGAGTGGAACGAGCGCCGGCCCACCAGCGCCCGAATGGTGGGCCGGCGCTCGCAAGCTCGCTTGTCCCACCCTACACGAGTCAGTTGACGCTCAGCAGGTACGCGATCAAGTCGGCGAGGTCTTGTTTGGTGAGCTGTTTTTCCATGCCTTCGGGCATGAGCGATTGGCCGGTGCTGCGCAGCTCGTCGATGTTGACACGCAAAACGGTGTCGCTGGCATTCTCGGCCCGCCGCAGGGTGACGCTGGTCGCGGTTTCGGCGGCGATCATGCCCGTAAGCGTGCGGCCGTCGTCCGTGAGCAAGACATAGTTGACAAACTGCGGATTCACTTCGCGGCTGGGGTCGAGCAAGTTCACCAGGATGGCGTCGGCGCCGCGCGTTTTGACGGTGGCCAAGTTGGGACCGATCTCCTGCCCGACGCCTTCCACACGATGGCACGCGGCGCACACTTTTTTGAAGGCGGCTTTGCCGCGGCCGGCGTCGCCGGACATGGTCAACACGTCGCGATATGCTTCGACCACGTCCTGCCGCCGGCCAATGGCCAGAGAAGCAAACAGTTGTTCGGCCCGCTTGCGGATCCCGGCGTCGCTATGCGACGAGAGCAGCTTCAGCCGCGCGGGATCGAGATCGTTAGGGCTGATTTCGCCACGATCGACGGCGTCAAACAGCGCCGCGATCCAGAGCGGCCGTGAAAAGAGCACGTCGCTGGCGGCGCTGCGGACCGCCGGACCAAGGCTGGGCCAGGCGGCCACCACAATGGTCGAGACGTCGGCATCATCGAAGCGGCCCAACGAACGCAAGGCCGCGCGTTGTACTTCTTGCGGCTGACGTTGGTTGACGAGGGCCGTCAGGCAATCTTCAACCTCGGCAAAACGGCCGAGTGCCAACGTGTCGACCGCGCTCACGCGGCGGTGGACGGCCTCACTCTCGCTCGAGGCCGTCGTGCGGGCGGCTGCGATCAAATCGCCGACAATTCGGCGAGCGGTTGCGGCGCCGTCGCCCGTGAACGCCGTATCGAGCTTGGCGCCGCGCTGGGCCAGGCCAGACGCCAGGCCGCGTACCAGGACGCCCGCGGTGGCGACGTCGGTCTTGGCCATTTGTTCGATTGTGCGCAACGTCGCTTGTAACTCCGCAGGTCGGTTCGCGACGCCGATCTGCCGCGCCAGCGAATCGAGGAAGATGGCGCCCGACTCGCTGTCGCGAAGGTCGGCGTCGGCCGCCAGCTTGGTGAGCACCTGGTCGGCGCCTTCGGCCAAGGAGCTTTGGATCGCCAACCGCATCCAACGGTCGCCGACGTCGTCGTGGGCCATGCCCGCTAGGTACGTGAGCCGCTGGGGCGACATCAGCTCTCCCAACGAAAAGGCGACCTGATAGCGGACGCGCAAGTCGTCTTCTTTGGCCAGCGCCAGGACTCGGTCGGCGATTTCGGCCGAATCGTTCAGAAATGGCTCGGCCAATTTAACCGCGTGCTCGCGCACTCCCGCATGCGGATCGGCGAGCGCAGCTACCAAAGTCGCAGCCGAAAGTGAATTCAATCCCGCCAGGGCATATAGCGCGTGCATTCGCCCCAGGGGTGACGTCGCCTCCACGGCCAACTTTTCCAAAGATGGCACCGCCGACTTGTCCTGCCGCTCGAACAAGAGCCGCGCCGCGGTCTCGCGATGCCAGTTGTTGGGGTGTTCGAGCAAGGCCACCAGCCCTGCGCTGATGGCCCGGCTTAAGGTGGGTGGCTTTCGCGGGTGAAATCCGTGGGGAGCAATGCGATAAATGCGTCCGCGGTCGCGTCCGCTGGTCAGGTCGAGGTGCCGCTTGATCATCGGCGGCAGACTGGCGGGGTGCTCGATCACCTCGCGATAGACGTCGAGAATATAGAGCGTGCCGTCGGGAACGTTGAGAAACTGCGCCGGACGGAACCAGATGTCGCGCGAGCTGACGAATTCCGACTGCTCGTCCATCCGCCGGGCGATGAACTCCAATCCGTTCGGTTCCAGCCGCTTGCGGTGTACGAGATTGCTGCCCACGTCGCCGACGACGGCCAACTCCTCTTTCGACGGCGGCCAGGCGTCGCCCTTGTAAATGGTGACGCCGGTGGCGCCGGTAAAGTAACCGGCGGCGCGGCCGCCTCCTTCGATCGGCCCCGGGGCCGCTCCCGACACGCGCAACCGCGTGCGCACGATGCGCCATGGCTCGACCGGGCTGGTGCGAAAGACTTCGGCCTGCGGCCCGTCGGCGGCGATGCTTTTCCGCGGGCCGGGGGCACTGAGATACGGATTGCGGGCAACGTAACGGTCTTCGTACATCACCTGTTGAATGTGATCGCTGTTCGAGCAATCGAACTTGCGGCCCCAGACGTCGAAGCTCATGCCGTGCTGCGCGCCGCCGCTGGTGGCCGCTAGCTCCAACGTGCGCGGGTCGAAGGCAAAATCGCGGCCGTTGAGGTTAACGGGCGTGGCTTGCGCATCGTCTGCCCGACGCACGCTGCCGCCCGAAGTGCTGGTGGCGCCGTGGATGCGGTTGTCGAGGCCCCAGCAAAACGAGTTCAACAGCCCTTGCACGTTGGCCTTGCTGAAGCCGGTGAAGACCGCCTTCCGCTCGTCGGCCTGGCCGTCGCCGTCCGTGTCTTTGCAGTAGAGGATGTCGGGGGCATCGCCGATGAACACGCCACCGTTGTAGCAGACAACGGCCGTTGGCCACGAGAGCCGATCGACGAACACGACGCTCTCGTCGAAGCGGCCGTCGCCGTCGGCATCGGTGAGCAACCGCACGCGGCTGAGCAGCTCGTCGGCCTGCTCAGAATAGCCGCGCATCTCGACCACGTACAGCCGGCCATCTTCGTCAAACGCCGCCGCCACCGGATCGGCTACTAAAGGCTCGGCGGCCACCAGTTCCAGATGGTATCCGGGCTGGACGGAAAACGATTCGAGCGCCTTTTCCGGTTCAAGCGGCGGGATGCGCGGCAGTTCGGCGCTGTAATCTTCGCCACTCTTTTCCGCCCTGGCCAGCGGCGGGATGAAATAGACCACAAAGACACAAAGGCACAACAGCAAGTTTCGTGACACGAGCGGCGGCTCCCTTCGCAAATCGCTTAGACAGATCCGCCTATTGTCGTTGAAAGGATGCCGCTTGTCATCCGGCTGTCGGCCGCCGTGTGTAGGGTGGGACCAGCCAGCTTGCGAGCGCCGGCCCACCAAAAAAGCGGCATTTCTCATGGTGAGCCGGCGCTCGCTCCGCTCGCTTGTCCCACCCTACAGCCAGCGGAGCGGATGGCGATCGTTTGGCTGCCTACGCGGTCACCGGATGGTTGCCATTGCTGTAGAACTGATCGGTATTGAGGATCTCGTACTGTACGTCGTCCCACGCGGCGCCGCCGGCCAATTGTGCAAAGAAGGCGTCGTTGGCCTCGGGCAAGCTGTCAAACGGCCCTTCAAGGTAAAGATTCTCCCAGCCGTCGCCCGTCACCACGGCCAGGTCGTAGGCGATTGACGCCACGCCGTTGCCAGGCATCGGCAAGGGGTTGGCCGCCGTGCCGCCGGGGGCGGGATAGAAACTGTCGAGCAACTTGTGTTGGGCTTCGGGACTGCTGAGGAACAGCCGCACGACCGTATCGAGATGGTCCGATTCGTTGGCGGCGATGGCCGCCCAAGCTTCCACGCCAGCCGATTCGCCTTGCCGTCCCAGCAAGTCCTGGAAGAGCGCTGCTGCAAAGCGGTGCGCAGTGCCACCGGCCTTGGCGTAGAACTCGCCTGAGCCGACGATGCCCGATAGGACGAACTCTTCGTCGGCGGAGCCGTTGTGTCCGCCGGGTGTACCGGGACTGCCCATCTGGCCCGTCCAGAACTGCAAGCCGCCGGTATCAGGCGCACGACCCAAAAAGACTTCATACGCCGTGGTGACAAAGTGCTCTTTGTACTCCTGCGAGTTCATGAGACTGGAGATCACCGCCTGGCGCACCGCCGCGGTATCGTTGTTCTGTAGCACGCCGACCCAGAACGTCTGACCGCCGGCCTCGGCCTCGCGGCCCAGCAACTCGCGATAGAGATTATTAATGAACGTTTGCGGCGTGCCATCGCCCGGTGTGCCGGCCAAATAGCCGAACGTCACGGACGGGGCCGAGATCGTATCCGTGTCGGTGGCGCTGGTCGCGCCCGTGTTCGTCGTTCCGGCAGCCACGGTGACCGTGGCCGTGTTCGACAACGTGCCCGTCGCCGAAGAGGCAACCGTGCCGGTAACCACGTAAACAATCGATCCGCCCGCGGGCAGATTCACCGTATCGAGGATGTTGCCGCCGGTACCGGCGCCGTGCGTGATGGAAGCGCCTCCGCTGACGACCGGAGTCGAGTTGACCACGGCGAAGCTGGTTGGGAAACTATCGGTGACCGTGGCGCCGATAACGTCGCTCGGCCCTGAGTTGCTGACGACAATGGTATAAGTCAACGACGTACCGGCCGCGACCGAGCCGGTGGTATGCGTGGCGGAATTGCCGCCGTCGCTGTCGCTCTTAGTGACGCTCACGCCGCCCCGGAGCGTAATGTTGTCCTTGTCGGTGGCTGTGAGATTGCCGGTGTTCGTCACGCCCGCCGGCAGCGTCACGTTGGCCGAGTTCGACAGGGTGCCGGCCGTCGCGGAAGCGGACAGCGTTCCCGTCACGGTGTAGGTAATGGAAGCCCCGGCGGGCAGATTCACCGTGTCGTTAATGTTGCCGGCGCCGTGGGCCGTGAACCCGCTGGCCCCGCCGGTGGCGCTGGCCCTAAAAATGGCGCTGGTGAAATCGGAGGGCAAGAGGTCGGCGATGGTCGCGCCGTTGACGTCGCTTGGCCCGCTGTTGTTGACCACGATGGTATAGGTCATGGCCGTGCCGGCCACCACCGAGCCGACGTGGGTCGCATCGCCGCCCTTGTTGTCGCTCTTGGTGACGGTCACGCTGGATTGTGGCGTGAGCGTCAAGCGATCGGTAGCGCTGGTCGTGAGATTGGTGTCGGTCACTCCGGGGCCGGGGGTGATGGTGGCCGTATTAGCAAGCGTACCGGTGGCGGAGCCGCTGATCGTGCCCGCCACCGTGTAAACCACCGAGCCGCCCGGGGGCAGCCTGACGGAATTGTTGATATTGCCTGTGCCGCTGGCGGAGTTGCCGGTGGCGCCGCCGCCGGCCACGCTGGTGAAGCTGGCGCCGATTAAATCTGGCGGCAGCACATCGGCGATGCCAGTGGCAGTAGCCACGCTCGGCCCGTTATTGCTGACGGTGATGGTATAGGTCAGCGCGGTGCCGGGTACGGCGCTGCCTGGCGTCGCGCTATTGTCGGTTTTGGTGATGGTGATGTTCGCCTGGGGCGTGAGCGTCAGGCTGTCGGTGGCGGTGGTGGTGGCGTTGGTATCGGTGACGCCGGCGCCGGGCGTGACGTGGACTTGATTTGCGAGCGTGCCGGTGGCCGCCGCGTCGATGGTGCCGGTCATGGTGTAAACGATCGAACTGCCGGCGGGGAGGGTGACGGTGTCATGGATGCTGCCCGTGCCGTGGGTCGTGTTCCCGCTGGCGCCGCCGCTGGCCACGCTGGTGAAGCTGGCGCCGGTGAACGTGTTTGGCAGGTTTTCGTCGATGCTGGTGGCAGTCGCCACGCTAGGCCCGCTATTGCTGACCGTGATCGTGTAGATCAGCGCGGTGCCGGGCACGGCGCTGCCTGGCGTCGAACTATTGTCGGTCTTGGTGATGGTGATGTTCGCCTGGACGCTCAGCGTGTCGCTGTCGCTGGCGGTGACGGCGGGACCGCTGGGCGGCGTGACCGTGGCCGTGTTGGTTAATGTACCGGTCGCCGACGAGCTGACCGTGCCTGTCACCACGTAGGTGATCGAACTACCGGCGGGCAACGTGACATTGCTGTCGTTGATGGCGTTGTTGCCCGAAATGCTGAAACCGGAGGCGCCTCCGGTTTGCGTCGCCGTGAAGTGGGCGCCGGTAAGCGTCGAGAGCGGGTCGGCAACCGAAACGCCGCTGACATCGCTGGGGCCGGCGTTGCTCACCACGATCGTATAGGTCAGGGCGGTTCCCGCGACGACCGAGCCTTGGTCGCCTGTGGAGGAATTGCCGCCCTGGTTGTCGCTCTTGGTGACAGAGAGCGTGCTCTGGGCGGTAATATTGTCGGTGTCGGTTGCGGTTACATTGCCGTTGGGCAATGCATTGGGATTGGTGTTCGGCACGCCGGCCAGCGGCGCCACCGTCACGGTGTTCGACAGCGTACCATTGGTGGGCGACGAAGCGACGGTGCCCGTCACGATGTAGGTGATCGAGCTGCCTGAGGCCAGGCTGACGGTGTCGTCGATGGTGCCGGTGCTGTGGGTGACCGAAGCCCTGCCGCTGACGCTGTGCGTCGAGCTGGTCACGGTGAAGTTGCTCGGGAACGTGTCGAGGACGGTCGCTCCCATCACGTCGCCGGGGCCGCTGTTGGTGACCACAATCACGTAGGTCATGGTCGCGCCCGCGGCGACCGTGCCAGAAGTATTTGTCGCCGAGTTGCCGCCCTGGTCGTCGCTCTTGGTGACCGATAGATCGACCGTGCCGCCCAAGGTCTCGATACCTGTGAAATTGACGGGCTGGTTGCCGTTGCTGAATGCCCAGTTGCCAGAGAAACCGCTGGCCGGATTGAAGGTGTCGGTCAGCGTTGCATTGGCGTAGCTGGTCAGGTTGAGTGTATCGCCCGGCTTGGCCGGCGGGTTGGGGAGATCGGCGTTGATGTTGAAGGTAACGGTGCTGCTGGCCGTGACGTTGAACGTGTCGCCCGTCGTTCCGACAGAGACGGAGGTGTTGACGGTCACACTGGTGACATCCGTATTAGCCGTGTTGTAAGTGAGCGGCGCGGCGCCGTCGCGTGTGATGCTCGTGCCGGTGATATCGTAGGTGCGCGGCGTGGCGCTAGCGTCCGTAACGGTCAACGTGGCGGAGGTAACGCCTGCGTTGAACGAAAGCCCTTGGGGCAGGCTGGCGCCGGCGGTGAAGTCGACCGTCAGCGCCGAGCCGCCGGTGAGCGTCGGTGTCGTGGCCGCACTCACCAGGCCGGCAATCGTCGCCGTTGCGTCGCTGTCGTTGTCGCCATTGCCGACGGTCAGATTGACGGCGCCGGAGTCGGAGACGATCGAGCCGCTGACGACGATGCCGTCGGCCGAGTTGAGATCGACGTCGCCGGCCGTCGAACGGACGGTGACGCCGCTGTCGACGGTGATGTCATCGTCAGGCGGGAGCAAGGGGGTGACGTTCTCCGTCGCTGTCTCCGTCGTATTCGCGGTGTACGTGCCGCTGCTGGTCGTATTGACGGCGAAGGTCATTGGGCTGGCGGCGCTGAGGGTCAGGGCACCGCCGGAACTGGAAGTGGTCAGACCTGCCACAGGGCCAATTGTGAGGGAGCCGGTATTGGTGAATGCCATATCGCCGCTTGTGTGGAAGGCCAGCGTGTCGACGGTATTGCCAGGAAGGGTGAGTTGGACGCCGTCCGCCGCGCGAAGGGCCAGGTTGGCGACGGAGAGTGTCGCCGTCTGCATGATCGCCGCCGCGGTGGTGTTGCCCGTAATCAACGACAAGATCTGCGAGCGAGTCGGGGCGGTGGATGTGGGGGTGCGGTTGATGGCGCCGGTGATGTTGATCGTGCCCGTGTCGCTGGCCGTTCCGGTCTGCGTCATGCCGCTGGTGATCCAGCCCAGCCCGCCGTTGGTGATGCCGAAGGTGCTCCCCGGCACACTGGCCGTGCCCAGGGTCATGTTCAGCGTGGTGGTGAACGGCTCCAGCAATACCGTGTCAGTGGTGTCGGTGGACGGCCCCGGTGTGACCACCTGCCGGATGACAAGATTGTCGGCCTGCAGCGTGATGTTAGCACCGTTGGTGGTGACGCCCAATACGCCGTCCACGCCGGCGTTCGGGATGGTGAGGGTGTTCGTGCCGTTATTGATGGCGAAAGTGCTCCCTGCTCCGCTGATGCTGGCCGCCAGGTTGCCGACGTTGCTGGCGTTGGTGCTCAGGCTCACCGCGCCGGCAGCGGTGACGGCCAGGTTGGCGACGGTGAGCGCCCCGGTCCCCGATTGCGTTACGCCGCCCCCGGTGAGCAGGTGCAGGGTGCTGTAGCCGGCATGTGCGGTGACCGGGGCGGTCACGATGATGCTGCCGGCGTTGTCGGTCCGGCCGATGCGCAGGGCGGCCGCCGCCGTCACGCGGTCCAACTCGGCGTCGCTCAGGCCGAGGTCGCCGGCCGTGGTCCCGCCGCCCAGGTCGATGGCCCGCGTGGTTGTCGTCGCCTGCTGCAAGATGACGATGCTGTTGGTGGTACTGCTGCCGGCAGAAATTCCCCCGATGGTGGTGTTAATAACCATGTCATCGGCGCTAATGGTGATCGGGGCGCCGGTGCCGGAAACGGCGGAGTTGACCGAACTGCCGGCGCCGATGGTGAAGGTGTCGCCGGCGCCAGTGGCCAGGTTGATGGCGCCGCTCTCGCTGCTGACCCGTCCGCCGCCATTCACGCTGACCTTCCCGCCCGCGCTGGCCGTGACCGTGCCGGCGCCGTGGGCATCCACGTCGGATTCGTCGATGGTCAGGTCGCGGCCGACGCTCAGGTCGACGCTGCCGCCGCCGTCTATGTCGCCGAAGCCCGAGGCCGGGCTGCCGACCAGCAGATCTTGCCCGGCTGTCACGGTGGCCGTGCCGCCGGCATAGATCGCTCCGCTGCCCAGGGTCCCGTCATTGTTGCCGCCGGTTTGGACGTCGGAGGTGGCCCCGGTAGCCGTGACGCTGACGTTGCCCGGCCCTTTGACGATGTCGCCCGCGGTGGTGATGGAGACGGTGCCGGCGTTGGTCAGGCTGATGTCGCCTGAGGCGCCCTTGGCCCGCACGCCGTCGACACCGGCGATATTGAGCGATGTGGAAGTCGTCACACCATTGGAGATGAAGATGCCGCCGGAAGTCGTGTCGGCACCAAGAGTACCGACCTGCGTGCTGAACGGCGTGGCCGCGGAGCCGATGGCGCTGCCGGCTGACAACTGCAGTGTGGCCGTGGTGATCACGCCGGCGGTTTGGCTGATGGCCCCTCCGGCCGTCAGCGACACCGAGGTGCTGGCGGTAACGTTATCGTCGAGGTTAATGGTCTGGGCGGTTACCGCGAGGACGGCCGTACCCGTGGTCAGGCTCAGGCCATTGAGCGTGACGGTGTCGGTGGTGGAATTGCCGTTGATGGTAAGCCCCGCGCTAAAATCGTTGGTGAAGCTGGCGGCGGTGGTGATGGTGTCGCCGGAGCCCGTATCGTTGATCGTCAACGAATTGCTGGGAGCGGTAAACGTGGTGGTCTCGAAGGCGCCGTTGGTGCTGAACAGCTCCGGTGTTCCACTGCCGTTGTCTTGGAGCACGGCGTCGGCGTTGGAGGGGAGATTGAAGATGATGTCGCTGGCCGTGCCGCTGTTGAGCAAAACGGGCGAAAGGCCCGAATAGGTGATCGTTCCACCGCTGCCGACTTGCACCGTGCCGCTATGGGGGCCGCTGAGCGTCTCGGTGATCGTCGTTCCGCTGCTGAAACCGCTCACGTCCAAGGTGCCGCTGCTACCGCCGACAAAGTCGAGACCGTCCGCGGGCAGCGGATCGCCGTGCGAATAATCGATGGTTAACGTGTCATTGCCGCTGGTACCTGTCACCGTGATCGAGCTGACCGAAGTCAACGGTATCGACTGCTGTACGACGCCGTTCAGCGAAAATTGCAGGTTTTGGCCGGTGGCGTCGAGAGCCACGGTGAGCTGGCCGGAGCCAGAGAACGCGACGGGATGGGCCTGGGCCTGAGTTTGCTCGAAAACGTCGAGATTGCCGTTGAGGTCGCCGGAAAGATTGCCGGCCGATAAGCCGTCCCAGACCAGCACGCTGCCGTCGGCGCTCAGATCGGTCGGCGCCAGCGTGGCCCCGACCGCCGCCATCGTGGTCGGGTCGAAGGCGGCGCCCATCGCCGTCGGCTGGTTGGTGGCCAGTGCCTGAGCGTCGTAGAGCCGCGCGTTGCCGGCGGCGGTATACGTGCAAATTGTGTCGGCCGTGTCGTTCAGTGCCAGGTCGATGAAACCCACGTAGCGGCCATCGGCGCTGATGCTGGGCGAAGTGCCGCCGCCTGCGTCGGGCGTCGTGGCCGAGCCGCCGGCGTGACTGACGAGCGTGTTCGTCTGTGTCGCAGCATCGTAGAGGTAGACGTTGTCCTGGCCGTTCTGGCCGGTGAGCGCGGTGGAGAGCAGATCGGTGGAGTTGTTGGCGTAGGCAATAAAACTGCCGTCGGAACTGATTACCGGGCCGCCGGCCTCGTAGAGATTGGCGTTGGCCGGGTTATCGCCGGCCGTCGTGACGCTGCCGTTGGCGTGGCTCACCAAGGCGTTGACGTTGGCGAGCACGTCGTATCGGAAGACGTTTTGGGGGCTGGCCGTGCCGGCCTGGCCGCTCACAAGATTGTCGCCGCCGAAGTAATAGGCCACGAAGGCGCCGTTGGCGCTGAGCGAGGCCGGCAACGGCCCCCACAGCGAGCTGGCTGAGCTACCGGTGAAACCGGCGGCGGTCGTGTTCGCGCCGAAGGCGTGGCTGGCGAGCGTGGTTTGGCCGGTGATCCGACTCCATACGTAGAGTTGATCGCCGGTGGTGCTTATGCTCGTGGGCAGCAGGTTGGTGGCCTGGCTCGTGAACGCCACCGTGCTGCCGTCGCCGCTGATGGCAACCGTGTCCGTCGCATGATTAGCGGTGGTCACCACGCCGGTGGCGTGGCTGATCATGGTGTTCGTGTCGGCGCCGCGATCATAGAGAAAGGCGTCGAGCGTGGCCGCGCCGGTGATGCCGCCGCTGAGGTTCGTCGCGTTGCTGAGGTAGGCGATGTAT
>DASSFG010000568.1:0-12107 GCA_035694685.1 Pirellulales bacterium | reverse complement strand
TCAGGCGGAGGGCTTTACTACCGACGCCGAAAACAACCCGGCCGGCGGTTGGGGTTGGGACGCGCTCGACCACCGGTTCGTGCAAAAGCCGGCGTTCAGTTGGCGGAGTACGGGCTTCCCGCAGGCCAGCGACCATCCCGTCGTCAACGTAAGCTGGGACGATGCGGTGGCGTTTTGCACCTGGCTGAGTGGACTGGAACACAAAACCTATCGGCTGCCGACGGAGGCCGAATGGGAATACGCATGCCGCGCGGGTACGAAAACGCGGTTTTATAGCGGCGACAAACCGGACTCGCTGATCGAGATCGGCAACGTGGCCGACCGCACGGCACACGACACGTTGGGCACCTTGTTCTTCGTCTTCGCTCGCGACGGCTTCGCGTTCACGTCGCCCGGCGGCCATTTCCAACCCAACGCATTCGGCCTCTACGACATGACGGGCAACGTTTGGGAATGGTGCGCCGACTGGTTTGATCCCAGCTATTACGCCAGCTCACCTGGCGAAGACCCGCCCGGCCCCACCGCGGGCACGACGCGTGTGGCGCGTGGCGGTTCGTTCAACGACCCGCCGCTTTACGAGCGCACTGCCAAGCGGGCCTGTCTTGTTCCCAGCGACTTCTACTGCGGCCACGGCTTTCGCGTCGTCTGCGAGGCCACCCCGGATCACCCATAATTCAGATCACGCGTGCGCTCTTTGGAGTGCGGCGATTTATCGCCGTTTGGCTTGCGGCGGAGCCGCTTTCTTTTGATTGTCGGCCGGCGACCAACAACCGGCAGGACTAAAGAAAGGTCGCTCCGCGACCGACAAAAGCCGCGATAAATCGCCGCACTCCAAAGGCCGGCGCCGCCGCGCAGCGGAAGATTCTCGAGATGTGTAGCACAATGAGGGCATGACCCCGGCGGGCGCTGACTGACAGGCTAGATGCCCGGCACCATACACGTCCCCGTTTCCGCGTTGCAGACCCGCTTCGTTGCTCGGGTGGCCGCTTCGCCCTATACTTTGCATAGTTCTTTTTCCCCACTGCTACGGGCGCCGAGATTGCCGGCGATTGCGAAGATGGTCCGTCGAGATTGGTTTGGATGGCTGAACGCCTGGTTCCTCGCCTGGCTCTGCTGGTCGCCCTTGGCGGCCACGGCCGACGAGCAGGCGAAGCCGGCGTCAAAAGAGGAAGTGAGCGAAACTTCGCCCACCGGCAAGTACATTCGCCTCATTCGCGACGACAAAGAACGGCCGCTGGAATTGCAAACCGCGATCGTGCGTTTCGTGGCCACCGACGAAGCCCGAAAAGGACTGTCGGTCGATCTGATCGCCGCGGTTCACATCGGCGAAAAGTCGTATTACGAAGGGCTCAACAAGCGGTTCGACGACTACGACGCCCTGCTCTATGAATTGGTAGCCCCGGAAGGCACACGCGTTCCGAAAGGCGGCGCCAAGAGCAATCATCCGGTCAGCCGGCTGCAAACCGCCATGAAAGACTTGCTCGATCTCGACTTTCAGCTCGACCACGTCGATTACCAGAGCGAGAACTTCGTACACGCCGACATGTCGCCCGAGTCGTTCAGCAAGTCGATGAGCGACCGCGGCGAAAGTATCTGGGCTCTCGTCTTGCGGATGCTCGGCCAAAGCATGGCCGAAGATTCGAAAGGCAAAGGCTCGGTCGACGCCGAGCTGCTGATGGCTATCTTCGATAAGAACAGGGCACTCGCCCTGAAGCGGGTATTTGCCATCCAATTCGAAGACCTGGAGGGGATGATGTCGGCCTTTACGCCGGCCGACGGATCGACTCTGATCACCGAGCGCAACAAGCGCGCCTTGGAAGTGCTGGGCCAGGAAATCACGGCGGGCAAAAAACGGTTGGCTGTCTTTTATGGTGCGGGGCACATGCCCGACATGGCCAAGCGGCTGATGGCCGACTTCAAGTTGAAGCCCAAGCACGAAGAGTGGGTCACCGCCTGGGACCTGCACGACCCAGTGAAGAAGGTCGAAAAGCCCAAAGCCCCAAAGCCGAAGCCTGAGGGCGCTGCCAAGGCCAAAACCAAAGACGATTAGCAACCTGCCATGACGAGCGGTGTGCCCGAGAGCCGATCGCCCAACGGACCGCCTCCCTCCGCCAATGCGCCCGAGCACGACCCGTACGGCCACGACCCCTACGGCACTGTGCCCGGCTCAGAGTCGGCGAGCAGTTGCCACGACACGATACCGTCGTTGCCCGGCGACGCCGGCATTGGCGAGTTGTTGCCCGAACGCGCCAGCGACGTGCTGGCGTTGGTAGGTCGGCAGGTGCGGCTCTTCGCCGACGCCTGGAAGACCAGCGTGGCGCCCTCGCCCGCCGATTTTGTGCCTGAGGCCGCGCCGTCGGTGCGGCGGCTCTTGTTGCTGGAACTGGTCAAGGTCGATCTGAATCGCCGCTGGCGCCGGCCCGAGTTGCGCCGGCAGGTGGAAGACTATCTGCAACTTTTTCCGGAGTTGGTTTCTGACGGCAAGCTGCCGTACGACCTGGTGGTCGAAGAGTATCAGGCGCGCCGCCAGCATGGCGAAGTCGTCGTCGTGCAAGAGTACGAACGCAGGTTCGCCAGCCACGCGCAGCAAATCAAGCGGCTATTGCTCGATGCCGATCGAGCTCCCTCGACCGCCTTGGCGCCGGCCACGTCGCTCGATGAGCTGGATGCGGGCCAGCAGATTGACGACTTCGACCTGATCTTGCGCGTGGGACAAGGAGCGTTTGGCCGTGTCTTCCTGGCCCGGCAACGGTCCATGCAACGGCTCGTGGCCTTGAAAGTGTCGGCCGACCGCAGCAACGAGCCGCAGACGATGGCTCAGCTCGATCATCCGCACATCGTGCGTGTTTTCGATCAGCGGCTTGTAAAAGAGCGCGACTTGCGGCTGCTCTACATGCAGTACGTCGCCGGTGGCACGTTGCAAAACGTCATTTCTTACCTGCGGCTGCTGCCGGAGGCCGAACGCACGGGGGCGGTGCTGTTCGAGGCCATCGACCAGTGCCTGACGGCGCGCGGCGAGTCGACGGTCAGCGATTCGCCGCAGCGGCAGCGTCTGAGCGGACGCACCTGGCCTGAAGTGGTCTGCTGGTTGGGCATCCGGCTGGCGTCGGCCCTCGATTACGCCCATCGGCGAAACGTTTTGCACCGCGACCTGAAGCCGGCCAATGTGCTGGTCGCCGCCGACGGCAACCCCAAGCTGGCCGATTTCAACATCAGCTATTGCTCGAAGGTCGAGGGCTCGACGCCGGCCGCGTACTTTGGCGGCAGCTTGCCCTACATGTCGCCCGAGCAGCTCGAAGCCTTTAACCCCGCCAACGAGCGGCCGCCCGGCGACGTCGACGGCCGCAGCGACCTTTATTCTCTGGGCGTGCTGCTGTGGGAATTGCTGACCGGCGAGCGTCCGTTTCACGATCCGCCGGTCGGTAGCTGCTGGACCACGGCGCTGGACGAGATGGTGGCCCGCCGGCGCGAGCCGCTGGCCAGGGCGCTGCCGCTCAACTTGCCCACGGGCTTGGAGGAAACGCTCAGGCGCTGCCTGGCTGCGGACCGCGAAGAACGCTTTGCCTCGCCGGGACACTTAGCCCGGCAACTGGAAATCTGTTTGCAACCGCGTGCGCAGCGGTTGCTGCTGCCGCGTCCCGGTTGGCGGTCGTTGGCCCAGCGGTTTGCGGTGACGGCGCTCTTGATTGCCGGCCTGACGCCGAACGTTTTCGCCAGCGCCCTGAGCATTGTCTTCAACCAGGTAACGATTATCTCGGAGCTGACGCCCGAAGCCCAGCAGGTGTTTAAGCTCCAGCTTGCGGTGATCAATCCGATTGCCTATTCACTGGCGGTGACCTGGTTGCTGTGGCTGGCTTGGCCGATCGTACGCGGTGTCTATCGTCGCCGCATTGGTCAAGGCGAACCGCCGGCGGAGCGGGCCGAAGAAAGGCGGCGCTGCCTGCGCATCGGCGAGTACGTGGCCTGGGTGAGCACGTTCGCCTATATCGTCTGCGGAGTCGCGTTTCTGCTCTGGCTGAAGCTCGACCAGCGCACCGAGCGCGGCATGGCACCCGATAAATACGCCGCCTTCTTCACGGCGCTCGTGGTGTGCGGCTTGATGGCGGCCACCTTGTCGTTTTTTTGCGTGACGTTCGTAGCGGTGCGGGCCCTCTATCCGCGCCTGGTCGACGCCGACGCCAACGATGCAACCGCCGCGCGGGAGCTGGCCGGGCTCGCGCGCCGTAGTGGCCTGTACTTTCTGGCTGCCGTGTCGGTGCCCTTCATCGCGGTCCTGGCGGTCGTAGCCTTGCTGGAAGGTGACGACAAATACGCGGTCATCGCGCTAGGGCTGATTGGGCTGGCAACGTTCTTTGCCTCGTACCGCCTGTGGCGCGAGATTCAGCACGACCTCGATGCGCTAACGGCCCTCGCTGATCCCACGGCGGCCCTCGGTGAGGCCAGCAGCCTGGCCGGCGATTCGAGCTGGTCTTCGTTGCGTTGAACGAGCGCTCTGCCAGCGTGTTGGTCTTTGCTCGACCAGCCTCGCTTTTCGGCGTGGAAGAATCTCGGCACTACCCGGCTTGGCACGCAATCTGCAAACCAATGAGCGGGGCCATGCTGAAATTACACGACGATAGGAGCACAGGACGATGAACAAGATTTGGGCAATTGCGCTGGGCGCTTTACTCGGACTGACGACCTCGCCGCTCTGGGCGCAGCAAGTGGGCGCAACAGCGGGAGGAACGGCGGGAACGGCAGCCACCAACAATCAGTGGCGCTTCCGCCACCACAACGGCCACTGGTGGTACTACCATCCGAACAATCAGTGGTCGTATTGGAACGGCACGGGCTGGTCGGGCTACAATCCCCAGTCGTACAGGAACTGGTACACCACCCAGTTCAGGCCCTACGGGAACGCCAATGGATATGGCAATGGCTACGGTTACGGCAACGGCTATAACGGCGGCTACTACACCGGCTATCGCGGCTATGGCAACGGGTACGGCTATGGAAACAGCTACGGCTATGGCAACGGCATGGGATACGGCAACGGCATGTACGGCTATGGTAACAGGGGAGCGAACGTCGGTGGCGCGGTCGGCGGCGCGGTCGGTGGGGCGGCCGGCGCGAACATAGGAGCGGGCATCGGCAGTGCTATCGGTCGAGGTGGACGCCGATAGCGAGCCGCCAGCCATATCAAACTAGGCGGCGCCTCGCGGTGGCTCGATCCACCGCGAGGCGTTTTTTATTGGCCGCCAGCGTGGCCTTGCTGGCAGCGGCGTGGTCGTGTAACTTGAGCTAGTCGATTGCTTTCCGGCGACGGCGTTCGCTAGCGCACTAGGCCTTGAGGGATGGCGAGAGGGCTCAAAAGCCTAGCATCGACCTCAGGCCAGTCGGGCGACCTCGTTCGGCGTCAGCCGGCTTCGCGCACCCGTAGCTCAATTGGATAGAGCATCGGTCTACGGAACCGAAGGTTACAGGTTCGAGCCCTGTCGGGTGTAGCTCTTAAGCCCTTGAGATTCAAGGGCTTTTGTCGTTTTTTGGAAATGCTCCCACTGGTCGCAGAAACCATGAACCAGGGCATCATCCACGTACCTATCGCCGACCACGAGCACCTGATCAGCCACGCCGAGGACGTTTTTGATCTCGTCTGGCGTTCGGCAAGGGCCCGGCGACGTGAAGCGGTTGCCCCAGCCTTCTACGTCACGACCTCGCCCGCGCGGTATTTCAGCACGCGGACACTTTCAATGGTCACCATTCCTTCGGTGACGGCCTCGTCGACGAACGGCAACAAGCTCTGGATCTTCTCGACGCTGTCGACAAATTCGACCACGATCGGCAAGTCGGTCGACAGTTCGAGCAAGCGGCTGGTGTGAACGCGGCTGGCGGCCCCGAAGCCCATCGTGCCGTGCAAAACTGTCGCACCGGCCAGGCCCAGCTCGCGGGCCTTGATCACGAGCGCCCGAAACAGGGGCACTCCCTGCCAGGTGTCCGATTCTCCGATGAAGACCCGCAGCAGTTGACCGTTTTCACCGAGTTGCATGACAGAGAACTCCTCACTTGTGGGAAGGGTGGAGAGATCGGCGACCGGCGGCGGCGCCTGGAGGCGTTGCACCCGGTCAGTTTCGGGTGGATCGCTGTGCCGATAGACGAGCACGTGCGCCCGCTCGAATGTAGCGATGCCCTCGAAAATGATGTCGGACAAGCTTGACAAGAAAGGCATGAGGAGCGTCGCGCGGTCGACCAGCTCAACGATGACCGGTACTCGTTCCACCAGCGACCACGTACTGCGGCACAAGAGCTCGCCTGTCACGTCGAGGCCGCAGGTGCCGCGCAACAGCGTGGCTCCTGCCAGTCCCGCTTGCCTGGCCTTTGCGACGATGGCCTCTGCCGCATTCTGCAGGCCGTACCGGTCGGTACTGCGCAGCCACACGCGCAGCAAGATCTGTTCGCCTTCGAGCTTCATAGAGATGACGCCCGTCCCAACACGACGCCGAAATGCACCGCCAGCAGCCCCAGGAAAACACTCATCGCCAGGTACAGCGTGCCGGCGAATCCCTCACCATCGCGAAACAAACCGTAGGCTTCCCATTCGAACGTAGAGAAAGTGGTATATGCGCCCGTAAATCCCACCGCCACCATCAACCGCAGATCGTCGGGGCGCAGCCAAGGATGCTCGCTCAAAAGCAGCCGCTCGGCCAGCACGGTCGAGAACCAGCCGAGAAACAGGCTGCCCGTGAGATTGATGGCGAACGTTCCATAAGGCAGCGCACTGCCCAACAACCGCGCCGCGGCCGTCCCCACGCCCCAACGCAGCAGCCCGCCGCAGGCCGAACCAAGCCCCACTAAACCAATGTGAAACAGTAGCCGCATGATCAAGCTCCCGCACGTCAATTCCGCTCGCCCTGCCGTTGACCAAACCTCTTTTGGCCGCTATGGTTAGAACAAAGACGAACTATTCATCGAGCTCAGTTTAGTGGTAGGAAAGAACTCTTCGCAATCGCCTGTCGAGTCGAACGGCGGATTCCAGGCACTTCAATTGTCGCAAACCATGATGGCCTCGCTCGACCGGGCAGGCTATCTTCAACCGACGCCGATTCAGGCCGGCCTCATTCCACGTGCGCTCGAAGGAGTCGATCTGCTCGGCCAAGCCCGCACCGGCACGGGCAAGACCGCCGCCTTCGCCATTCCCATTCTGGAAAAACTCGATCGTCACGGCCATGCTCCACAGGCGATGGTGCTGGTGCCGACGCGTGAATTGGCCGTGCAAGTGCGCGACGAGTTCATCAAGCTGGCCCATGGCCGCAAGACGCACATCGTGGCGTTGTACGGCGGCACGCCCATCCGCCAACAGATCGAGAAGCTGCAACGCGGCGCCGATTGCGTGGTGGGCACGCCCGGCCGCGTGCTGGACCACATTGCCCGTGGCACCCTCACGCTGAACGAGCTGAAATTCGTGGTGCTCGACGAGGCCGACCGCATGCTCGACATCGGCTTTCGGCCCGACATCGAAAAGATATTGCGGCGTTGCCCGAGCTCGCGACAAACGCTGCTGCTGAGCGCGACGGTGCCTCCGCCGGTGGCTCGTTTGGCCACGCGTTACATGCGCGATCCGGAGACGCTGAACTTTTCGCCCACCGACGTCTCGGTCGAGACGATCGAACAGTTTTACTTTACCGTCGTGCCGGAGAAGAAATTCGAGCTCTTGGTCAAATTGCTGCGCCGCGATGTGCCCCGGCAGACGATCGTCTTTTGCCGCACCAAACGCGGCACGGAGAAAGTCTTCCGCCACTTACAGAAAAAAATAGAAGGCGTCGATTGCATTCACGGCGACCTGCCGCAGAAATCGCGCGACCGCGCCATGTCGCGTTTTCGCGAGGGCCAGATCCGCTGCCTGGTGGCGACGGACGTGGTCGGCCGCGGTATCGACGTGAGCGGCATTTCGCACATTATCAACTACGACATTCCCAGTTTTTGCGACGACTACGTGCATCGGGTCGGCCGCACCGGCCGCATGGGGCGAGAGGGTGTGGCCTACACATTTGTCACGCCCGAAGAAGGCCCCGAGTTGACGCGCATCGAAATGCGCATCGAAAAACTACTCACACGCGCCGAGCTGGAAGGTTTTGAAGCCGTGCCCCCCCGCGTAACCGCTGCGCCCGTCGTCCTCGTACCGGGCAGCGCCGTCCCGGGCAATCTCGACGGCGCTACGGATACCGAGGCGAAGAAAACGCCCCCGCCGATGTCGGGACGTGGTGGCCGGCCTCCGCGCCGCATTCGCCGCGCCTTGTAAATCGGCGGATTGTACCGGTCCTGCCGGCATTTCGGTCAGTTCGTCGATTTGACCGCGCCCGTCTGTGGGCTATGCTTTTCGGGCGATTGTGCGCCCATACTGCCGAGATCGCGCGGACCGAACGATGAAACGATTCTGTCAGTTGTGCGTTTGCATGATGCTGTCGGCCCTCGGCTGGCCGTGGCATGCCGCAGCACAAACGCCGGCTCTGTCGCAGAGCGACGACGCGGCGGAGTGGAACGTACTCGGCCGCAGCTTGGAGCAGCGTGTGATTGAGTATCGCCAGTTCGGCGACGGCAAGCGGCAGGTGCTGGTCGTCGGCCCCTTGGAAGGCGACAGTACCGCGGCGCTCGAGCTCATCGAGTCGCTAGCCGAGCATTTGCAGCGCTTCCCCGCTCGTACGAGCGGCGTGCGCGTCACGCTGTTGCGAGATCCCAATCCCGACGGCCGCTTGCGGCGGACGGCAGGCAATGCTCGTGGAGTGCGTCTTGACCGGAACTTTCCCACGCGTGACTGGCGAAAAATACCTTCCGGCAGTTTTTGGCTGAGCGGCAGGGAACCGGAAAGCGAGCCCGAAACACGCGCCCTCGTCGAGTTGGTCGACGACGTGCGGCCCGACCAGGTTGTCATCTTGGGCGCGACGCCGCGGGGCGCCGATTTGGCGTACGCCGGCGCGGCGGAAGAGTTGGCTCGCGAGTTTGCCAAGTCGAGCGGCTTGCGGCCCCACGCCGTAAACGTCACGGCCGAGCAAGGTTCGCTTGCGGTTTATACCGGAGCCGATCGCAACGTGCCGACGCTGCTGGTGCGCATACCCGGCAACGTGCAACCCGACGCACTCTGGGCGACCTACAAACGCAGTCTGCTGGCCGCCATTGTGGGCGGAACCTCTGAAGTCGACAACGACGCCGAACCTTCCAACCAGGTTATGGCCGGTCTCCCGACCGCGCCATTGTCATCACACGCGTTGGGCGGTCAGCCGCCGCGCGTCATGGCTGGAATACCGAATCACGTCATGGCCGGTCGCCCGAAGAAAGTCGTGGCCGGTCTGCCGAAGCAGGTTATGGCCGGTCTCCCGACCGCGCCATCGAGCAGCACCACCCGTGGCATGATCGTCTCCGATGGCCGCACGGCTGTTTCACCCCCGGGCCCACTGGCAGTTCCGCGGATCCTGACCGCCGACGAGCTCCAATTGGGCGGCGAGTTAGTACCGGTCGCGCCAGTGCGTCAGGCAGCCGGCGCTGCGAAGATCGTGGCCCCGGCCGTGCCACCCGCCGTGTCATCGTCCCGTGGTTCCAAGCCGAGCTTTGGTGCGACGATTCGTAATCCGCGCGCCGGGAGCGTAACGACTGGTGCTCAATCAGCGTCATCCGCCGCCGCAAGTCAGGTCAACACGGGCCGCAGCTTTCCTCCGGCGATGCTCGCGCGTCCCTCCGCCAAGGCGCCAACGTTGCCGCGCGCGAGCGCCGTGGAACGCGTTCCGGCGGTCGATAAAAACTCGCCGCCACCTCCTCCCCCGCCGCGACCGATTCCTCTCTATCCTGAGACCGGCTATTGATTTTGGAGTGCGGCGATTTATCGCCGCTTTCTCTCGCGGCGGAGCCGCTTTCTTTTCACTCGACGGGAGAACCCTACAAAGCTTGAGCCAAATCCAACGGCGCGCTACGATGCTGGCAGTTGACCGCTTGTAGGCGAATTCGCCGGAGGATTGGACCATGCTGACGCTGTTGGGCGATGGGGCAAAATACTGCGATGGATTGACGCGGCGCAGTTTTCTACGCATTGGCGGTCTGGCTATGGGCGGCCTGTCGCTCGCCGACATTCTGCGGGCCGAGGCGCTCGCCGGACGGCCGCACTCGCACAAGGCCGTCATCATGGTCTTCTTGTCGGGCGGCCCGCCGCACCAGGATCTCGTCGATCTGAAGCCGGAAGCCCCCGTCGAAGTCCGCGGCGAGTTTAACCCCATAAATACGAAAGTGCCGGGCATCGAAATCTGCGAACTGCTGCCGCAGATGGCCTCGATGATGGACAAATTTGTCGTCATCCGGTCGATCGTCGGTTCTGAAGGAGCACACGCCGCGTTTCAGTGCATGACGGCCCGCACGCACAATCCACAGCCGCCCGGCGGTTGGCCTTCGCTGGGTTCGTGCGTGTCCAAGCTTTGTGGGCCGGCTCAGCCCTCCATACCGCCCTTCGTCGGCCTCTCGCCCAAGATGATCACGATGCCCTGGGCCGACCCCGGACAGCCGGGCTACCTGGGCATCGCTCACGCGCCGTTCCGGCCCACGGCCGACGGACAGCACGACATGGTGCTGGGCGACATCTCGCTCGACCGATTGCACGATCGTCAAAGCCTGCTGGACGGCTTCGATCGTTTCCGTCGTGATACCGACGCCGCCGGCAACATGGCGGGCCTCGACGTGTTTCAGCAACAAGCGCTCGGTATTCTCAAATCGAACCGGCTGGCCGAAGCGCTCGACCTGGAACAGGAAGACCAGCGCGTGCGCGACCGCTATGGCTATGGTTCGCCCAAGCCGGCCGGCTATGGCGACGCCGGCCCGCTCTTGAATACCTATTTCCTCACCGCTCGACGATTGGTTGAAGCCGGCGTGCGCTGCGTGACCTTGGCCTACGGCCGTTGGGACTGGCACGGCCGACCGCACGGAACGACGTTCGAGAACTCACGCGAACACATGCCGATGCTCGATCAGGGTCTGACGGCGCTGGTCGAAGACCTGCACCAGCGCGGGCTCGACCGCGACGTGGCCGTCGTCGTGTGGGGCGAATTTGGCCGCACGCCAAAAATCAACCCACAAGGCGGACGCGACCACTGGCCACCGGTAAGCTGCGCGCTGTTGGCCGGCGGCGGCCTGCGCACCGGGCAGGTCATCGGTTCCACCAATCGGCTCGGCGAGTACGCCAAAGACCGTCCCGTCACATACCAGGAAGTCTTCGCCACGCTCTATCACCACCTGCGCATCGACGTTGAGACCGCTACGGTGCCCGACCTTTCCGGCCGGCCACAGTACCTGGTCGACCACGCGCAACCGCTGCGCGAGGTTGTATGAAGATCTTTGGAGTGCGGCGATTCATCGCCGCTTTGGTTTGCGGCGGAGCCGCTTTCTTTTGGCGCCCAGTGCCTTGTCCAATCTTAAATCTCGGGTCGGGGACTCTGTCGCTCTCTGTAGGGAACGCCCTCCGTGGCGTTCCGTGAATCACTGGGCGACGTCAACTCGCAGTCTACGGAACGCCCTGGCGCGGCCATTGGCCGCAACCAAAAGAGCGGAACGGGGGCACGTTCGTGTCCACCGTGATGACGGAATATCGTCGCATTTCACGCGAGTACCGGCGGCCTCTTCTCTGTTGGGCGTTTCTGAAGTTCGCGACGTGGAATTCACCAACGATGGATCCAGGGCGGTTCTCGCGACAGTCGCTCGCAGAGTTCAAGTGCCGCGTTGTAGAGCGGCTGTCTTGTCGCCGCTGCCCACAGCTCCAGTTGATTGCCGTGCTGCCTGCATTGGTGGCAGTAAAACCGGGCCGTTGACAGCCACGAATTCCAACAGGTCAAGAACTTCGCGCATCGAGGTCTCAGACCGCAAACGCTGGAAGTCGAGACCCGGCATAACGCATCGCTTTCGGCCGCACAACCACCGCAAGCAGGATCGGAGAAGAGGCCACCGGTACTTGAAAAGAAGACAGGCGTGCTCCTGGTGGTAGAGTGGTTTTTTCAACGAACCCCTCACCTCCAGGAGCAACGCCATGCTTCGTTTTATACAGCGTCACGCGGAAAAAATCATCGGGATGTTGAACGGCTTGGACCGCATTCGGCTGCGAG
>DASSFG010000567.1:0-8059 GCA_035694685.1 Pirellulales bacterium | reverse complement strand
GCGATGATGTCGCGGAAGTGGTCGGGTTTCATCCGCTGCAACAGATCGCGGATGCCGCCGCTTTCCAACTGGAAGATGCCCTTGGTCTCGCCCCGGCAGAGCAAGGCGAAGGTGTCTCGATCGTCGAGCGGAAACTTGTAGGGATCGACCCGCTGGCCGGTCGATTGCTCGATCAGGTCGACCGCCTTGGAGAGGATGGTCAGGTTGCGCAGCCCCAAGAAGTCCATCTTCAACAGGCCGGCCCGTTCGACGTCGCCCATGGCCCACTGAGTGATGATTTCTTCCTTGCCCGTCACGCGCTGCAAGGGCACGTACTCGGTCAGCGGCCGGTCGGCGATGACCACCGCGGCAGCATGAGTGCCGACGTTGCGGGCCAGGCCCTCGATCTTCATCGCCAGGTCGAGCAGCTCGCGTACCTCGGGATCGCCGTCGTAGGTCTTCTTGAGATCTTCGCTTTGTTCCAGTGCCTCTTTCAGCTCGATGCCGAGCGTCTCGGGCACCATGGCCACGATCGCGTCGACTCGCGGAATAGGCAAACCCAAGGCCCTGCCGACGTCGCGAATGGCCGCCCGAGCGGCCAGCGTGCCGAAGGTGCCGATCTGGGCGACGTTCTCTTCGCCGTATTTGTCTTTGACGTATTGAATGACCTCGCCGCGGCGGTCTTTGCAGAAGTCGATGTCGATATCGGGCGCTTCAAGGCGGCTGATGTCGAGGAACCGCTCGAAGAGCAAGTCGTACTTCAACGGGCAAACGTGGCTCAGCCCGAGCGCGTAGGAGACGAGTGCGCCTACGCCAGAGCCGCGGGCCGTGGCGGGAATGTTTCGCGAGGCGGCGAACCGCACGAAATCCCACACGATCAGGAAGTAGTTCGGAAAGCCGAGCCGGTTGATCACGTCGAGCTCGCGCTCCAAGCGTTCCATGACTACGGGGGCCAACTCTTCACCCGACCACATCTCGGGCACGTCGGCATAGCGGCGATGGAGACCATCGAGACACAATTCGCGGAGATAATCCGTGGGCGTTTTGTCCTGTGGCACGTCGAAGGTGGGAAAGTGCCGCTGCCCCAATTCCAGCTCGATGCTCACGCTATCGGCGATCTGCTGGCTGCGGCCCACGGCGTCGTCATAGCCGGGAAAGGCCGCGTACATCTCGTCGGGTCCGCGCAGGTAAAACTGATCGCCTTCCATCCGCATGCGATTGGTGTCGGTGCGGAACTTGCCCGTATTGATGCAGAGCAGCACGTCCTGCGCTTCGGCGTCTTCGCGGCTGACGTAGTGCGCGTCGCTGGTGGCCACTAACGGCAGGCCCATGCGGCGCGCGACCTCCACGGCGCCTTCCATGGCCATGCGCTGAATTTCGAGCCCGTTGTTCTGAATCTCGATGAAATACCGCTCGCCGAACAGTTTGTGGAACCAGCCGGCAATCTCCATCGCCTCTTTCAAATCGGGCTCGGCCGATTGCCCGCGCAGCAAGGCCCGGCTGAATTCGCCAGACACGCAACCGCTGAGGCAGACGAGCCCTTCGTGATGGGCGGAGAGCAGTTCCTTGTCGATCCGCGGCTTGCGATAAAAGCCTTCGAGAAAGGCCGACGACGAGAGCTTGATGAGGTTCTTGAAGCCGACGGCGTTCTGGGCCAAAAGCGTAAGGTGATAACTGGCTTCGTCGTTCTTGCTGACGTCTTTATTGAAGCGGCTGCCCGGCGCGATGTAGGCCTCGAAGCCGACAATCGGATTGATCTCGGCGGATTTGGCCTTTTGGTAGAACTCCAAAGCGCCGTAGAGGTTGCCGTGGTCGGTGAGGGCCAAGGCATTCATGCCCAACGACTTTGCCCGAGCAACCAGACCTTCGATCGGGCTGGCGCCGTCCAGCAGACTGTAGTGGCTATGGCAATGAAGATGGACGAACGATCGGGCGGTCATGGGCATTCCGTTGCGGTGGGCGAGTTCAGCTATCATGCGCTATGCTAGCACCAGTTTAACGGCCCGCGCCGCGGTTGGCTACCTTACGACCCATGCTGCCTCCGCAGTACTGAAAAACCCGTTGCTTCGCCAGCAAGAAACATGAAACAGCAGACCGCTCTGAGCGGCAAGCCATGACAATCATCCTCGAAACAAACCGCTTGGTGTTGCGCGAATTCGTCTCGGACGACCTGTTCACCTTCTTCCGGCTGGTGAGCGATCCGGAAATAACTCGCTACACCGGCGATGGCGGCAAGACACTGGAGGAAGCAAAACAGGGGATGGAGCAACGCCTGTTTCGAGACTATCAGAAACACGGCTACGGTCGCTGGGCGGTCGTTTACAAGCCGACCGGGAAAGTCATCGGTTTTGCCGGCCTCAAATATTTGGACGATGTGAACGAGACGGATCTAGGCTTCCGCTTGTTCAAGGAACATTGGGGGCAGGGCCTGGCGACCGAGGCGTGCCAGCCGATTCTAGCCTACGGCTTCGACGTGCTCGAATTAAATCGAATCATCGCCATTGCCGACGTCGACAACAAAGCCTCGATACGTGTGCTGGAGAAACTCGGCTTCAAGTCCGAGAAGTTCACGACCTATCTCGGCCATCATGTCGCCTGGTATGGCCATCAGCCCGAGAAACGACCCCATTAGCTTATTACTTCGCTTGCAACTCTCGCACGCCTGCCGTCGACGCTTCGTCCGTCGCGACCGGCGGACTTGGCTTTGGTTGATCGCCGTCGAGCAATGCCTGGACGGCGCGCTCTACGGCGTTGGTGAGCGGGCGTGACGCTTTGCGGGGCTGAGTCATTCCTTCGGCGAATTGGCGAACGTCGATCGGCTCGCCGAATTCGACGATGGCGCGGCGCGTGCCGCGGATGCGTGCCGTCGGATATCCCAGCACATCTTCTTCGAACTTGTCGAGCGTCTCGGCCAGCCGTTCGATTGTCGGCCGAGACTTCACATAGTCGCCCGGATAACTGAAAAGCTGGACGACAAAAAACACGTCATCGAGCTGGGTGCGCAGCGCCATCAGACGGGCAGGATCATCTGCGGCTTTTTCCTGCTCTTCCAGACACGCGCGGCGGACATTTTTAACGCGCTCCGGCACCGTCTGGCCACCGTTCTTGAGACCGTGAGCCTGTTCGAGGCCGCTCAGCACATGGTCGACGAGCGCCTCGATGCGTTCGCGCAACGAACCTCGACCCACGGTGCCGGCGTATTCCAGTTCTTTGACCGACAACAACGCCTCGGCGAAGTGATAAATTCGCTCGCTCAGCGGCAAATGCGGTCGCGGTCGCCACAAAATGCGTTCTTCCAGCTCCGTCATGACCGATTCGAGTTGGCGGGTCGGGTCCTCGACGTATTCAAATCGCAGCGCGCATGGCACGACGTAAAGGGGCCTCTCGGTTTGCCTGCTGGCAGTCAAGGCGATGGCCGCCGTTCCGTCGCGAAACGGCGTGACTTTGTCGTTCAAATGATAGACGTCGCCCTCGGGGAAGATGACGAGCGGATAAGATTCTTCCACCAACACGCGTACTGCGCGCTTGAACGCCCATAGGTCGGCTCCTTCGCGTTCGACGCTGAACGAGCCGTGTCGGCGGAGCACCCAGCGCTGAAAGCGGTTCGACATCGCCAGCACTTGCCAGGCGGTCATAAAGTAAAACGGCCGGCCGAGCGACTCCGCGGCTTCATACATCGCGTAGCAATCGGCATGGCTCGGATGATTGGGGGTGATCAGGATTCCGGCGTTCTGCTCCACCAGCGGCCGCATGCGTTCAGCGCCGCGGACGCTGATCTGCAACAAGCGTTGATCTCGCACCTGTTTACGGCGCCTCAACGGTCGCATCAAACGCACCCAGAACGGGCTCAACCTGGCATCCCACTGCGGCGACTTCAGTCGAAACGGCTGGCGGTTCATCGTTTCCTCCTTGGTAGTTGGCAATTGTCGCGCGCGATCGACGGCAAAAGTGCTTCGCGATCGACTGGCTAGAGCTAACTGGCGAGAATTGATGCGGAATATAACGATCGGTCCGCAGCAGCCGTCATGATAGCCTGGCATAGACCACTTGCCAGCGGCGTGTAAATTTTTTTGTGCAGCTTTCAGTTTAAAATCCGCATTGATAGATTGGGGCGGCCGTGATCAAGCAGACGGAGTGACCATGTCCTTCGCGTTCGAGAAGTTCAGGCCGTAGCCGTTTTTTCAGCCTATCCCGTATTCACCGGCGCGTAGCAGACTTCGTGAGAAGTCTCGTGAGGAGTTGCGACCAGAACTCTCACGAGTTCTGCTACGCAGTGTGCGCCGATCGCATGGTGGCCGCGGGCTGCTTACAATGCGGAGATGAAAACCCAGCCGCCGAACGACGTCGCAGAACAAGGCGCACGGGTGTTCGCCACGACGCGATGGAGCATCGTACTGGCGGCGCAAGACCGCGAGTCTCCAGATTCACGCAAAGCGCTGGCGAGTCTCTGCTTGACGTACTGGTACCCGGTTTATGCCTTCGTTCGTCGCCGCGGCCATGCCGCGCACGATGCTCAAGACCTGACCCAGGAGTTTTTCGCGACGCTGCTGGAAAAAAGCTACTTGCGGTCGGTCGATCGCGAGCGCGGCCGGTTTCGCACTTTCCTTCTGACGGCGGTGTCTCGGTTCTTGTCCAACCAGCGCGAGAGATCGCGCGCGTCCAAGCGAGGCGGCGGCAATCAGCCGCTGTCGCTCGACTTTGCCACGGGCGAGAGCCGCTATCGTCACGAACCTGCCGACGCCTGGACCCCCGAGCGGCTGTTCGATCGCCGCTGGGCGTTCACGCTCTTGGATACCGTGCTGGCCCGCCTCGAAGATGAATACCGGCGGCAAGAAAAAGGCCCGCTCTTCGAGCGGTTGCAAGACTACATTACGGGCGACGGCGGCGGAAGCGCGTACGCCGAGACCGCCGCTGCGCTAGACATGACCGAAGGGGCGGTCAAAGTCGCCGTCCACCGCTTGCGACGCCGCTATCGCGAGACGCTGCGCGAGGAGATTGCGGCGACGGTCGAGTCGCCGGACGAAATAGACGACGAACTAAAGCGGCTTTTCGATGCAATTGCGTAACCTTCCTGGCAAAATCCGTAATAGAACGGTGGAGGGCAATGAAGAGAACGCCCATGACCGAAACACACCAATGTCCCGAATGCGGCGCTGAACTGACCGTGGATGCCCCGAGAGGCCTATGTCCGGCCTGTTTGTTGAAGCAAGGTTTTGAAAGCAGTCCGGCCGAAAACCTCGCCGAAACCGCGGCGCCGGCATCGCGCTTCACTGCCCCGACGTCGGAGGAGCTTGCCCGCCGTTTCCCCCAACTTGAGATTCTCGAATTACTGGGCCAGGGCGGCATGGGCGCCGTCTACAAAGCACGGCAGCCCTCACTCGACCGCCTGGTGGCCATCAAGATCCTGCCAATCGACGCCGGCCGTGATCCAGCCTTTGCCGAACGCTTCACACGAGAAGCCCGCGCACTGGCCCGCCTCAGCCACCCACATATCGTGGGCATCTACGACTTCGGCCAGGCAGATGGACTCTACTACTTTGTGATGGAATATGTGGACGGGGTGAACCTCCGCCAACTCGTTGCGTCGCGGCAACTCTCGCCGCAGCAGGCACTCGCCTTGGTGCCGCAGATTTGTGAAGCTTTGCAGTTCGCTCACGACGAAGGCATCGTCCACCGAGACGTCAAGCCCGAGAACATCCTGCTCGACAAGCGCGGCCGGGTGAAGATCGCCGACTTTGGCCTGGCTAAGCTGCTGGGCCGCACGGCCGGCGAAGCCACGCTGACGCGCGTCGAGCAGGTGATGGGTACGCCGCTCTACATGGCGCCAGAGCAGATGCAAAGCTCGCACGCGGTCGATCATCGGGCCGACATTTATTCCTTGGGCGTCGTCTTCTACGAAATGTTGACGGGGGAGCTGCCGCTGGGCCGATTCGCTCCTCCTTCGCAAAAGGTGCATGTCGACGTGCGGCTGGACGAAATCGTGTTGCGGACGCTGGAGCGTGAACCCGACCGCCGCTATCAGCACGCGAGCGACGTCAAAAGCGAAGTGGAGTCGATCGTTTCGCGATCGGCTCCCACCCCAACGCCGGTAGACAACGTTGCATCGACCAAGTGCTGTTCACAGGTGCGAGCACCCGCAATCGGATTGGTCATCACAGGCATCCTGAACTGGATCTGGGTGACGGTCATGGTCGCAGTGTTCTCCTACGTCATGACTTTCGGATTGGAATCGGAGCGTCGTCAGCTCGAGCCGCAGCTTCTGACAGTGGTCGGAATCACCATCCTGACGCTTAGCGCCTGCATCATGTTCGCTGGATTCAAAATGCTCCGTTGCCAGGCATATCCGTTGGCGATCATCGGCAGCCTGCTGGCGATGCTAGTTGGTCCCGCTATCTTGATTGGACTGCCCATCGGTATTTGGGCCCTTGTTGTTCTAACCCAGCCGGAAGTCCGCCGTGCGTTTCGCCGTGGCCGCGATGGCGATCGCGCGCCGAATCTTCGCCGAGCTCAAGCCCCCGCTCGCCCTTTTCAGTTGCTGGCCGTTGCCGGATTTGCCTTGATGCTTGTGTCAGGCTTGCTCTTCGTCGCGGGCAGCCCGACCATCAACGTCATGCCGCGCAACTCTGCCAATTTTTTGGGATCGCGGTGGCCTGCGCGGGCATGCTTGTTTGGATCATCGCCGCGGCGATCGGTCAGACCACGGAAGAATCGGAGGCGGAATGCGTCGCGGTCAAACCAGCACCGGTCGCGGAAGCGAGCGTCGTTCACGCTGACGGAACTGCCGGCCGCCAGTCAGCGAGTGTACGAGCCGTCAGTTTGCTGACGGCCCTGGCGTGCCTGTTTGGCGTGGCAACGGCGTTTCAGCCGTGGGCCGAGGTTTCGATGGCGACGTTCAACAAACCGCCCGCCAGTGCCGTCGGATTCGCCTGGTGGCAGGGGATGGTTGTCGCCTTTAGCTTCACGGCAATGGCACTGCTGCTCCTGGCAACGGTTGTGGCAGCTCGCTTTCCACGTTGGCGGCCCGTCGTCGTGGTCGTGGGCGCGTTGGCGGTCGCAGCCGCGGACGCATCGTCTCTAACCGAGTTTAGCCGGGGCGATTTGCCAGTCGAACCACTGCTTACCGCTGCGAAGTGGGGCATCGAGATCGATGGAAAGACGCCCCAGACGATACGCGAGGCGAAGGTAGTCGCAACCCGCCGAGAAGGTCCGTATTGGGTTCTGTCGACGGCCGCGGCGGTGCTGGTACTTACCGCGGTGGAAAGCGGACTGGCATTGTGGCAGGCCAACCGACGATCACCATCCAGACCGGGCGTGCTGAATCGCCGCTGACGATGCACCCCTAGTTCGACTACCATGCGTCACGTCTGCCGACCTTTGCCTTTGGTCGTTCTCGTTTTCTTGTCCGGTAGTGTCCTTGTGCTGCAAATCCCCTTTCCACAATAAGAAAGCCCTTCGACGTTCTCGCCGAAGGGCTTTCTGTCTCATCAAATCGGGGCGACAGGATTTGAACCTGCGACCTCTTGACCCCCAGTTACGCGAAACGATCGACGTAACTGATGGCGTCGCTTACGCTTCTAGCCGACAAGCGGATTCTACCATTTCCATCGCGTTGCTGCAATTCCTCGGGCTTTTTTCGCGTCGCTGCAAGGGCTGCTGCAATCGTTGCTGCAAGCCATCGCGCTCGTGAGAAAGTGTCACGAGGTTGATCGTCGTCGCCTGTTTGCAGTTCCGATTTCCACGGGCGTCAAGTGTTTCCGGTGACAAGGAAAGGCATGCTCCCTTCGCCTGCCGACGCAGGCATGCGGGCAGTCGATCCTTTCCTTCAATCACTGGAGACAACTGAAATGCGTGTGGACCCGAAAGACGGCACGTGCCGCAATTGCAAGGGAACGCTGACGATCATCGACGCTGATGATGCAACCATCACCGTGATGTGTGATGAATGCGGCGATGTCTACGTTGTCGAGACAGACGCCTTCAACGACGGGGCGATGATTTATTATCCCGAATTCATGGCCTCGCGCGTCGCAGAGGAACGCGACTGACGCCGCGGCCCCGTGCGGTTACGCACGGGGCCTTC
>DASSFG010000566.1:0-6947 GCA_035694685.1 Pirellulales bacterium | reverse complement strand
GTTCCGTCGCGCACTGGTGGATCGTCAATTGGTGGTTCACGGAACGCCACGGAGTGCGTTCCCTACAGAACCCATTTCGTTGCTTGAACCCGAAAACTTAGCCTTGACAAAGCACTAGTGCTCTGTCAGCCGTGAATTGATGGATAGTGAAGATTGTCGCGTAGTGTGGGCCGGCGATCGCTCCACTCGCTGGTCTCAGCCTACGAAGCGTTGACGCCGTTGTCCCTGTGCCTCAAACTTGGCGTGTGCAGGAAACGATAAGGAGAGACCGGTTGTCCAATACGGAATTACGTCGAACGCCACTTTACGATTGGCACGCCAATCACGGTGGCCGCATGGTCGATTTCGCCGGCTGGTCGATGCCCGTGCAATACTCGTCGATCGTCGCAGAGCATCAAGCCACGCGCACCGCGGTCGGGCTGTTCGACGTTTCGCACATGGGCCGGCTGCGGTTCGATGGCCCCGAGGCAGGCGATTTTCTCGACCGGGTCACCACTCGCAGTGTGCGCGACCTCAAGCCTGGCCAGGTCCGCTATAGCCTGATTACCAACGAGTCAGGCGGCATTCTCGACGACGTGCTCGTTTACCTGCTGGCCGATGCGGCGGGGCAGCCGTACTTTCTGATGGTGGTCAACGCCAGTAACCGCGAAAAGATTTTGGATTGGCTCCGCCCGCGTATTTCGGCACCTGCAGGCGTACAGCTTAGCGACGTCACCTGCGACTGGGCGATGATCGCGGTGCAGGGGCCAGGCGCGCTGGCCGCCGCGCAGCCGCTCGTGGAAGTTAAGTTAAGCCGTCTGAAATATTATCGGGCCTGCGAGTCACTGGTGGCCGGGCATGGCGGCATCGTCAGCCGCACCGGATACACCGGCGAGGACGGCTGCGAGCTGATCGTTGGCTCAGCCGTCGCTCGCGGCGTTTGGGAAGCGCTGGCCGCGGCCGGCGGCACGGCGGCCGGCTTGGGCGCCCGCGACACCTTGCGGCTGGAAGCGGCGATGCCGCTCTACGGCCACGAGTTAAGCGAAGACGTCAATCCATTTCAGGCCGGGTTGGCTTTTGCGGTCGACCTGGAGGGCCGAACGTTTCCTGGCCGCGACGTGCTGGCGCGTGCGAAGGACGATCCTCGCTCGCCGCGCCGTGTGGGCCTGGCGATGGAAGGGAAGCGGCCGGCCCGAGAGGGAAACGAAATCCGTAGCGGCGGCCGTGTCGTCGGTCGCGTCACCAGCGGAACGCTTTCGCCGACGCTTGGACGACCGATCGCCATGGGATATGTTGAGCCTCAGTTCGCACTGTCTGGACAGCGATTTGAAGTCGACGTTCGCGGACAGATGTTGGAAGGTAGTGTGGTGGAACTGCCATTTTACAAACGGCCGCAGCCTACGGCCAAAGGAGTATAAGTAGTGAGTCAACGAGATCCCGCGCGGCTACGGTATGCCAAAACGCACGAATGGGTTGACGTGTCGGAGCAAGGCGGCCAAAAGATTGCCACGATCGGCATTACGAGTTTCGCACTCGAAGCATTGACGGATCTGGTTTACATCGAGCTGCCCAAAGTTGGCCGTCAACTTAAGGCCGGCGAACCGTTCGGCGAAATCGAGTCGGTCAAGGCGGTCAGCGATCTTTACAGCCCGGTCGATGGCGAAGTGGTCAAAATCCACGAAGGACTAGGCGACAAACTCGAGACCCTGCACGCCGATCCCTACGGCGAAGGCTGGATGGTGGAGGTCAAAATCAGCAACGAGGGAGCGTTGGGCAAACTCATGGATCTGGCCGCCTATCAAAAGCAGTGTGCCGAAGAGCAGCACTGAACGCGTTTTTTGTTCCGCGGATGGCGAACAAAAAGACGATCACGGACGCCGTAGGGTGGGCCGGCGCTCGCTTCGCTCGCTTGTCCCCACCCTACGCACCATGCAACTCGCTATTAAGACACGACCAGCTACTTGCAACCCTTGGAGGCGGGGGAACCAACCGTTATCATAGTCGGGGGTTGAACACCGACTCTTCGAAAGCGACGAGCTTTCCAATGGTTCACGTCCTTCCAACCGATGAGGGCATCATGTGTAAATCGCGCGCTTCCGCGGGGACGTGGCTTCTCTTGGTCGTGTTCGCGAGCGGCTGTGGAAAGTCGCAGCCAAGTGGCGGAGCACAGGATACTGTTCCCGCACAGCAAGTCATTCCCGGTTATTTGGTGAGTTCGACCGGCCCGTCGGGCCAAGCAGCCATTCCCGGAAGCGTCGCCACGCCAGCACAACAACCGGCAACGGGCGCTTCGATCGAGCCGCCTCAGGTGGTAACCGGCGCCGCGCCGGCGACAGGTTCGGCCCTGACCGGCCCGCAAGTGGTGTCGTCCGGCACGAACCCGGCGGGCGGAATCCCGAATGCGACCCCCGGAAACGACACTCAGGGCAATTCGCCGACGGTCACCGGCGGGCAAGCTTCACCGGCGACCTCCGCGCCAAACATTGCCAGTGCAACCACGGCGACCGGTACGCCGGCTGAGTCACCAGACGACAATCCGTTTGCGCCCGCTCAGCCTAACGCCACAGGCGGTCGGGCCAATGCGGTGCGGCGCGGCAACGTACCGGCGTTGGCCGCCGCCATCAACCAGTGGCGTTCGCAGGGCATGGCCCTGGCCGGCGCTAAACGTCTGGACGACAAGCCCGTGTTGGCCGGATATAGTTGGATGACCTATCTGCTGCCTTACCTGGGCCACCAGGATGTCTACGACCAATTCGATTTCACCCAGGGGTGGCATGAGAAGGCGAATCTTCCTTTAGCGTGCGAAGAGATCCCCGCTTTTCTCAATCCCACCCATCGCAACAGGCGCATGACCATCGTCGGCGTGAAAAACGCGATTGGCCCTGCTTTCACGCATTTTGTCGGCATGGCGGGCGTCGAAGACACGCGCAACGTGGTGGCCGCCGAGCTTCCGCGCAGCGACCCTCGCGCCGGCATCTTCGGCTACGACCAGATTGCACAGCCCGCCGACATCACCGATGGCACGAGCAATACCATCCTGATCATCAGCGCCGGCAAGATCGTGGGACCGTGGGTCTCGGGCGGCGGAGCCACGGTGCGCGGCGCACGGGCGCCCTACTTTGACGACATTACAGGCTTCAGCTCGGTGGGCGATCCCAAGAGCGGCGCGGTCGTTGCCCTGGCCGACGGTTCGGTCAGACGCATCTCCAACGACATCGATCCCGCCGTATTTCGCGCCCTGTGTACCATGCACGGCGCCGAAGCCATCGACTTTAACGCCAATGCAAACACGATTCGTCAAGAATAGTTTTCAGGGTTCAGCGACGCGCAAGCGGAGACGCCGCCGATTCTAATTCGTGATCCAACACCCTCATCCTTCGTCCTTCATCCCTCATCCTTCATCTGAACCCTGAACCCTCTACTACGAGCCACCCCGTGCACCGAACCATCTTCTCTGTAACGTGCCTGCTCGCGCTCAGCCTGATGGGGCCGGCGCGGGCCGATTTTGTCGAATACAAGTTGGGCCGCGGAAAGCTCAAGATTCTACTGCAAGGCAAGGCGACGGGTTTGCCCGGCGGCAACATGTCGCTGGTACACCCGATGGGCACGCTGTACTTCGACCTGCACGACGTCAAGATCCACGAAGTGCCCTCGCTGAATCAGCAGTATCAGAAGCGGCTGCGCATGGGCCTGAACGAAAAAAATGCCAGCGCGGTGTTTCAGGCCGGTGTCTGGGCGCTCAAGCATGGCATGCTCGACGACTACTACGACGGGGTCAAACAAAGCCTCGACGTCGATCGTGACTTTGCCGAAGCCAAACGCATTCTGGAGCTTCGCGACCAGCTTCACAAGCCGTTGCCGCCGCGAGCGGGCGAGGCGGACGAAATGCGCAAGTTCGTCCATCGCAACGAAATGAAGTTCGCCACCAGCGACCACTTCGCCCTGCTTTACGACACGCCCGACAAGGTGGAAAAGAAAGACAAGAACGACCGCAAGACCAGGCCCAAAAAACCACGCCACGAGCAACGCCTGGAGTTGCTGGAGCGAGTTTACGAGAGCTTCCTGCTGACGTTTTATTCACACGGCGTCGACCTGGAGATACCCAAGCAGCGGCTGCAGGTCGTGCTGTTCAACAACTACGCCGATTACAAAGACTTCTCGACGCGGCTTAGCTCCGAGCTCGTCAACGCGTCCGGCTTTTACTTGCCGGTGCAAAACATCAGTTTCTTCTTCGATCACGGTTCGAGCGATACGTTTAAAGAATTGAACCAAGTGGCAGGCAGGCTGAAGGAAATGGGGCAGGCCGCCGTGAAAATGAAGGCCCGCAACGCCAAAGACATCGTGCGGCTGGCAAATACGATTGACCTGCTCATCGACATCGAGCGGGAGAGCAACGACGTTACCGTGGTGAGCCACGAGGCCACGCACCAGATGGCCTCGAACACGGGGCTGTTTCCGCATCACGTGCGCGTGCCCTCGTGGGTACACGAAGGGCTGGCGGCCTACTTCGAGTCGCCTAACGACGGAGCGTGGAGCGGCATCGGCGCGGTTAACGAGCAACGCATCGCCTACTATCGGGCACTCGAGCCGGACCGCGTTCACTCGAACCTCGACTTTATCGTGGGCGACCAGATTTTTGATTACGCCGGCTCGCTCGGCGCCACGCTGCACGGCTACGGGCAGGCCTGGGCCCTGACGCACTTTCTCATCGAGAAGCACTTTGACGAATTGTTGCGCTTCTACAAGGCCCTGGGAGAGCTGCCGCCGGACATCAGCTTCACGCCAGACGTGCTCAACGCGCTGTTCAACCGCACCGTCACGTCCGATCGTCAGGCGCTCGACCAGGAATGGCGGTCGTACATGCGATCTTTGCGCACCGACACCGAGGAAGTGCTGGGCTCGAGGTAGGGTGGGGAAGCGAGCGACAGCGAGCGTCGACTCACCGCCCAAACAATGACGAATGTCGAATGACGAATGACGAAAGAATGACGAATCCCGAATGACGAACGGGCTCGTATAACAGCGAATTCATACTTCGTCGTCGTGCTTCTTTCGACGTCCGTGCTTCGTCATTCCAATGAACTGGCGGGAGCGCACCGTTGCGGCTCGCTTGTGCGATAACTCTGTGCCACCCCCCCGCTAAACCACTGTTATGCCCATGACTGAAACCACGGCGCGGCTCGTGCTCAAGCCGCGCAAGGCCCGGCCGTTTTTCGGACGGCACCCCTGGGTGCTCGATTCCGCCGTGGAGCGCGTCGAAGGCGGCCCGGCCGATGGCGACGTAGTTGAGCTTTATTCAGGCCGCGGCGAATGGATCGCACGTGGGCTTTACAACGGCCAAAGCCGCATCCGCCTGCGTCTCTATACATGGCGGTCCGACGAGCCACTCGACGAGCAATTCTGGCGGCGGCGACTGCAAGCGGCGATCGACTGGCGCGCGGCGCTTTGCGATCCAAGCGGCCAACGCGCGATGCGGCTTGTGTTCAGCGAGGGCGACGGCCTGAGTGGGCTCATCGTTGATCGTTATGGAGACTATCTGGTCGTCCAATTTGCGGCCTTGGCGATCGCACAACGTGCCGAGTTGATCGTCGGCCTGTTGGTCGAGCTCCTTCATCCGCGCGGAGTGATCGTCCGTTACGATCGCGACATTGCTCGGCTCGAAGGGGCTCGGCTCGAAGGGGCCCGGCTCGAAGGGCTGGCCGGTGCGGTCGGCGACGAAGTCGCCTGGGGCGAGGCGCCCGCCGGCCCGGCGTTCATCGAGGAGCACGGCATTCGCTACGGCGTCGACCTTTCGGTCGGGCAAAAGACCGGCTTTTTTCTCGATCAGCGCGAGAACCGCCGCGTGGCCGCCGGTTATTTCCGAGGCCGACCGGTACTCGACCTCTTCTGCTATAGCGGCGGCTTTAGCCTCTGTGCCTCGCGCCTGGGCGGCGCGGTTGAGGTGCTGGGCGTCGATTCGAGTCCCAAGGCCATCGCCCTGGCCAAAGCCAATGCGGAGCTGAACGAAGTGACCAACGTGCGCTTCGAATGCGGCGACGCGTTTCGCACGTTGGAATCACTGGCCGCAGCGGGTAAGCGGTTCGGCGGCATCGTGCTCGACCCGCCCAAATTTGCCCGCCGCCGGCAGGCCGTCGAAGAAGCGTTGCGGGCCTATCACAAGCTCAATTGTATGGCCCTCGACGTGTTGGAGCCGGGCGGAGTGTTGGTGACGTGCAGTTGTTCCGGTCACGTAAGCCGCGAAGACTTTTTGCACACACTGGCCGACGTAGCACAGCGCACCGGTCGCGACATCCAGATACTGGAGCAGCGCGGCGCCTCGCCCGATCATCCGACGAGCGCTACCTGTCTCGAAAGCGAATACTTGAAGTGCTTCGTCTGCCGGGTCGGTTGACTGCCATCAGGCTGAAAGCCCGACCTACAGCTCCGATCGCTTCTCCAACCTGCCTTTCAACGCAACCACCGCGGGAATGGCAGCGTTGAACCTAACGTCTGGCACCCGCCAAATGGGTTGCTACAATATTGAGATGTGGTCGAATCGCTTTTTCAGTTTATCAGTTACCGTCCGGCCCAGGGGTAGGAACCGCCGATGCCGCTGATCGTTTTACGCCTTATTTTTCTGCTGGTGGCCGCTGGCGGCGCCGTCTCGTTGTTGCAGTCGAATGCGGCACCCAAGTCGCCGGTCTGGATGCCGTGGGCGGTCTTCGGCGGCATTATGCTGATCGCTGCGGCGATTGTCGTCATCGATTGGCTATTGCCCCGCAAGCCGCTCGACATCATCTCTTCCGTCTACTTTGGCCTGATTGTCGGGCTGTTTCTGACGTACGTGGCCCGGCTGGCCTTGGGGCCAACGCTGCCGCTGAGTGAGTTTCCGCGGGCCTGCGTCGAATTGATTGTCGGTTTGCTGATCTGTTACACCTGCATCAGTTTCTTGATGCAAACCCGCAATGACTTCCGCTTCCTTATTCCCT
>DASSFG010000565.1:0-10190 GCA_035694685.1 Pirellulales bacterium | reverse complement strand
GGCGGAAGCCGTTGAAGTCGTTGATCACCGGCCGGAAGGCGACCGCCATCGGCCCCGGTTGCTTTGCCAACTCATCAGCCCAATCGCCACCGCCGAAGGCCACCGCCCGCAGGACCACGCCATGTTGAGCCAGCTTCAAGGCCAGGTGCCGGCCGCCGCCGCCAATGCGCTGCACCGGCCCCGCCAGCGTGACTCCACTGGCGCACATCAGCGGTCGAGGGTTGTGCTGGCCAAAGGGCGCGAGCCGTTCGATTTGATTCAGCACGGCCAGCGTCAGCTCGCCAAAAGAGACCTCGGCGTCAATCGCCAGCTCCGCAGTCCGTTGCTCGACGGTCAGGCTTCCGGCCACTTGCTCGCAGAAATCGTTGCGAAAATGTTCGACCTTGCCCTCCTCGATTTTCAGTCCCGCGGCCGCCGCGTGCCCGCCGTGGCTCACAAGATGGTGAGCACAACCGCACAGTGCGTCGTACACATTGAGGCCGGGCACGCTTCGCGCCGAGCCGATGCCCGGCTTGACGCCGAGGCCATCGAACGCCACCAGCACCACGGGCCGCTGGTATTTCTCGACCAGCCGTCCGGCGACGATGCCGATCACGCCCGGATGCCAGCCGCGCTCGGCCAGCACGAAGGCGGCGTCGCGTTCGGGGTCGTGCTGTTCCTGGGCCAGCTTGTTGGCCGCCAGGTAAATACTGCGCTCCAGGCTCTGGCGGCTGCCGTTCAATTCATGAAGGTATTCGGCCAGCGCCGTGGCCCGCTCGGCCGATCTGGTGGTGAGCAGTTCGACGGCGAGTTGGGCCTGGCCCAGACGACCGGCCGCATTCAGCCGCGGCGCCAGCGAGAAGGCGATGTCTTCGCTATCGAGCGCCGGCTTGCGATCGATTTCGGCCAGCCGCATCAACGCCGCCAGGCCAAGGCCCGGACGTTGCTTCAGGCTGGCCAGGCCGTGCTGCACGAGCACGCGATTTTCGTCCACGAGCGGCACCATATCGGCCACCGTGCCGAGCGCCGCCAGGCCGACGGCCGAGAGCAGATAGTTGCGCATCGCCTCGCCGACCTTCTTGGCGCCGCTGGCTTGCTGACACAGCGCCCAGGCCAGTTTGAAGGCCACGCCCGCGCCGCTCAGACCGGCGAAGGGATAAGTCGTGCCGGGCAAGCGAGGATGGACGATCGCCGCCGCATCGGGCAGCGCCGGGCCGAACTCATGGTGATCGGTCACCACCACGTCGAGTCCGAGTTGGTGGGCCGTTTCGGCCTGGGCGACGCTGGTCACACCGCAGTCGACCGTGACGACGAGCTTCGTGCCTTGTCGGGCGATCGCTGTCAGGGCCTCGTCGTTCAGTCCGTAGCCCTCGTCGACGCGGTGCGGCACGTAATAGCCTACTTCGGCCCCCAGCAACCGCAGGCACTCGATCAACAGTGCAGCGCCGGTCATGCCGTCGACGTCGTAATCGCCGTAGACGGTGATCCGCTCGCCGGCCGAAACGGCCCGCCAAATTCGATCGGCGGCGGCCGGCACGCCGGGCAGCTCGCCAGGGTCGCGCAATTGCGTGAGCTTGGGATCGAGAAAATTGCGGACGGCGAGCGGATCTTCCACACCCCGGCAGATGAGCAGCCGCGCCAGCACGGCCGATACGCCGGCTGCCCGCTCCAGCGCGGCGATGCGTTCAGCCGAGTGCGAGTGAATGCGCCAACGCTTGGCCATATCTTCCTGACGGGCAAGAACGAGCACGGCTCCGAGCCGCACGGGGTCGGGTTACTTCTTCTTTTCGACGTGCAGCGTGTGCTTGCGCAGGCGCGGCGAGTATTTGCTGAGCTTCAGCTTTTCGCCGCCGGTTTTGCGCCTGATGGTATAGTTATGGTCGCCGGTTTCTTCGCAAACCAGAAACACCGTTTCGACTTTCTTTTTGCTCTTAGCCACCGCATGCTCCAAAAAAGCGGACCGTTGTCAGTCAGACGCCTGATTTTAGCGACTAAGGGCGGGTGCTGGCCAGCCATCATATCACAATATTCTGCAAATTCCGGGCGCACAAAGGCCAGCGTCGCTTCTTGGCTCGGTCGAGCAGCGTTAGAGGTTGCCTACAAAACCCGCTCATAATCCGCGGCCGTTCGGCCATCAAGCCTCGCGGGATAGCCCCGCAAGACGCCCGCATAATAACCACGTCGCACGTCGAGCGCCTGAACGGCACTCAACGCTTGATGCTCAAGCGGCTCAACCGGCTGACCTACTGCTTTTCAAAGAAGCTGGCCAACCTGGAGGCGGCTTTCGCCGCGTTCGTCGCATGGTACAACTTCTGTTGGCGAACCAGAAAGCCCGGCAAGAGCGGCAAGCTTCGGCCGACGGCGGCGCTGATGGCTGGTTTGACTGACCACACCTGGACGTTTGACGAACTATTTGACACGGTGCTCAAGGCGAACTGACTGATGTATTTCGTGGTCGGCCTTATAGCTGTGATCGTAACCATGATGCTGATCGTCGGCGGGGCAGCGAGGATCAAATTAAGGACAGCGGCAAGCGAGCCCAACGAGACAAAACGAAGGCTCAAAACCGCAGACGCAAGGCGGACCGCTTGGCTCGGGGCGGCGATTGCGGCTGCCATCATCGCATGGATAATGTGGAAGATGTTTTAGTGGGCACGCACCTTTAGCCCACTATACCGAGCTTTGACGCGTTGTTTGAGGCGGTCTTAAAACCAGGGACACAGGAATAGAACACTACCCAAGCCCCGGGCGCGCTGTCTGCCAGCATGATGTATGCTATCATGCGTGAATGAAGCCTACTGCTGTCCTCTTTATAGCGTTCACGACCGGCATCTTGCAGTTTGGCGGCCTGCCATCAGCGAACGGAGCGGAGAACGGAAGCAGCGTGCCCGGCACCGACGACGTGGACCGAGACATCGCGGTGATTGCTCGTGCCGGGCCGCAAGCCGTTGGTTCGCACGAGGCTCGTCAATCGCGCGATCGCCTGGCCGGGCATGGAACGGAAATCCTGCCGCGATTGCTGGAAGCAATGGACACCACCAATGTCGTCGCCGCAAACTGGTATCGGACTGCCTACGAGGAGATTGTGGCCCGAGAGCTTTCACAGCCCGAACCGAAGTTCCCGCTGGAGGCGCTTCAGTCCTATGCGACCGATCCTGGCAGGCAGGGCCGCGTGCGGCGGTCGGTGGTGAGGCTCCTTGATCGCCTGCTGCCGGGCTTCGCGGCCGGTTTCATTCCGACTCTGTTAGACGACCCCGAATTCAGGGCCGACGCGGTCGAAGCAGCGCTGACCGCGGGTGTGAAGGCCGAGACGTCCGGCGATCGCCAGCAGGCCATAGCCGAATTTCGCAGGGCCTTTGAACATGCCCGCACTGCGGACCAAGTTAACCAGGCCGCCGCCCGACTCACTGCCTTGGGCGAAAAAGCCGATATTGCAACTCACCTCGGCCTGGTCACCGACTGGTACGTGCTTGGTCCGTTCGACGCTCCTGAGTACACCGGCTTCGCTACCGTCTTTCCCCCCGAGACACAAATCGACCTTACGGCGAGCTATGCCGGCAAGGATGGTACGGCAATAGAGTGGCTGCGCCGCCGCAGTTCCGAGCCTCTTGGCCAATTGAACCTGATCCAAGCCATCGCCCCGGTGAAGGAAGCGGTCGGCTATGCCTATAGCGAGTTGACTGCTCCGCGCGGCATGGATGCCCAATTACGATGCGGCGCGGACGATAACTGCACCGTCTGGCTCAATGGCGAGCGTGTCTTCGGCCGCGAGCAATGGCTCAACGGAACGCGCTTCGATCGCTTTCAGGTTCCCGTGCGGCTGCGCAGCGGCAAAAACATGATTTTGGTCAAAGTGTGCCAAGGGCCGCAGCACAAAGATCCGGAAGTCCCCAACAACTGGTCGCTGCAATTGCGGCTCTGCGACGTGACGGGCATCGGCTTCGGCATGATATCAGCGTTGCCGGCGGAACGGTAAGTTCAACGCGATTTGACCCGCAGGCCGCCAGTAGCGCGGCCATCTTCAAAGTCAAAGACGTCCCGCGTCGAAAGAAAATATTTCGCGAGGCGCGTTCTGGCACTCAGTCACCGCCAAACCGGCGTAAATCAGGCTGGCGGCGTAGGGGGCTTATCTAGGACACATCGACGTCATCTAGCGTTGCAAGCTCTTCGCCGGCGCCTCGCACCGCGATCAAATGCACAGTACCGCCAACGAGCGTGTAGAGCGCACGGTAGGTATGGCCGTAACGCGTCTTAAAGAGTGCCTGCTGAATGTCAAGCCCGAGCGTCGCTGCTTCTGGTGCCCGTGCTTGCCGCACAGGATCCTTTTCGAGGCTACAGAGCATTTTGCGGAAAGCCGAGTACCACCTGCGCGCTCCATCGGGTGAACGTCTCGCAATCCAGACGTAGATGTCGTCGGCGTCTTGCTCCGCACGGCTGCTGACGGCGACGTGGTATTCAGCCATTTGGGGCGATGCGGTGGCGGAATTCGAAGTCGCGGAGGAACTCGTCGAGTGGTTTGACTCGACCCGACTCGACATCGTCTAGGCCTTCGCGTATTGCTTCGATTGTCTCTTGGCGTTCGCGCCACAGCACGAGCGCTTCCTCCGGCGAGATGTTCGCTGAACGACTCGAACGGAGTTGCTCGCCGACAAATTGATGAAAGTTTTCGAGTGGAGACGCCTGGTGGACGCTCATGGGCACACCTGGGAGACAGCGGTCTGATTGAATTCATCGCCTGTAAATCAGACTATCGTTGGCGTCCTCGCTTGTCAAAACGGCATAGCTCCATCAACCGCTATTCTGGCGGTTTGTATCGCATGAGCGAAAGGGCTCAAGCGCAAAAGTTGTGTTTAAACCGCAGGCTTGATAGGCTGACCGTAGCGCCGCAGGCGCTGAAAGGAAGCGCGGCCAACATGCAATCACAAACCTGCTCTACGTGGCGCGCGATCGTGCTGGCTGCTGCCGCCACGCTGCTGAATTTTACGTATCGAACGCAGGCGGACGACTGGCCGGGGTGGCGAGGCCCGGCGCGTAGCGGCGTGAGTAGCGAGACGGGTCTGCCGTCGTCGTGGTCAGAGAAGCAGGGCGTGCTCTGGAAGGTCGCCTTGCCCGGCTCTGGAATCTCGAACGCGATCGTGTGGGGCGAACGGGTGTTCGTAACGTCGTCGGATGGCCGCAACCAGGACGAATTGCACCTGATTTGCCTCGGTCGCGACGACGGCGGCGAAAAATGGCACCTGCGGCTCTGGGGCAGCGCGACGACGCTCTACCATCCGACGAAAAGCAGCATGGCCAGCCCGTCGCCCGTCACGGATGGCGAGCACGTGTTCGCCTTCTATGGTTCGGGCGACGTGGTATGCGTTGATTTTGACGGCAAACTGGTCTGGCAGCGCTCACTGGCCTCGGAGTACGGCGCCTTTGAGAACCGCTTCGCCGCCTCGAGCTCACCCTTGCTCTACCACGACCTGCTCCTGTTGCAGTGCGACCATTATGGCCCCTCCTACGTCTTGGCAATTGACAAGGCAACCGGCGCGAACCGCTGGAAGGCTGACCGCCCGGATGTCTGGCTGAGCTGGTCGTCACCGCAGTTGATGCCGGCGAACAGCGTGCCGGACAATGGGGAGACGGACAATGATGAGCCACCTGCGACCAGCCGTAAAGGACCGCGCACCTTGAAGGCTAAAGCGGTTCCGGCCGCCACCAACACCGGCGAGGAACTTCTCGTCTGCGGGTCGCATCGCCTCGATGCTTACAATCCAACGACGGGCGAAAAGCTCTGGACGGTCGGTGGCATGAGCCGCGAATGCGTGCCGACTCCCGTTTTCGGCCACGGCCTGGTCTTTGCCGCAACCGGCCCCAACGGTCAAACCGTTTGCATTCGGCCCGGTGGGCGCGGCGACGTGACTGGTTCGCACGTCGTCTGGTCAAATCCGCGCGGTTCGCCGTTCGTGCCCTCTCCGATAGTCGTCGGCAACTATCTCTATCTCGTTGACGACAAAGGCGTCGGCACCTGCCTCGATGCGAAAAGCGGACGCATGACGTGGCGCAAGCGGTTCGGTGGTGCTTTTACCGCCTCGCCCGTCGCCGGTGACGGCAAACTGTACTTCTGCGATGAATCGGGCAAGACCATCGTCGTTGCGACCGACACCAACAAGTACCGCGAGCTTGCCAGAAACCAGCTCGACGAAGCGATCTTCGCATCGCCTGCCATTTCGCAGGGCCGTCTCTTCATCCGGACGGCCGAGCACTTGTACTGTATTGGGGCAGCGCCCTGAAATTAACAATTGTCCTACCCTGCGGCCGCTGCCGTCAGGCGCGTAGGAAGTCGGGCCAGAGGGCGTCGCTGACAAACAGCCCTTCGCGCGTCAGACGCAGGCGGTCGCCCACGCTTTCCAATAGGCCATGCGAAACGTGACGCAATAGGGCTTCGCCGACGAGCTGGTCAACCTGGTACCCTGTCGCCGCGCAAAATGCCTCTCGCGAGATGCCCTGTAATCGCCGCAAACCGAGCACGAGCAGCTCGCGAGCACGGTCCTCAGCCGACAGTTCTTCCGCTTCCGCCACTGGCGACTTGCCCGCCAGCACGCGGGACAGCCAGGTGGTGGTGCTGCGGTGATTCACCTCGCGGCGGCCTCGAACGTAACGCGCGGCCCCCGGCCCGGCCGCGAAATACGGCAGCCCGGCCCAGTAGACTTCGTTGTGACGACAGCGATGTCCGGCACGGGCAAAGTTCGACACCTCGTAATGCTCAAAGCCCGCCCCAGCGAGCCGGTCGATCGCCTCGGCATACATCGCCCGTTCCAGCTCTTCGTCGACCTGCGCCAGGTCGCCGCGCCGCCGACGCGACCAGAACGTCGTGCCGCGCTCAAAAGTCCGTCCGTACGTCGAGAGATGATCCGGAGCGAGTCCCAGCGCCGCCTTGATGTCGTGCCGCCAGTCGTCGAGCGTTTCGCCCGGCGTGGCGAAAATCAGGTCGAGCGAGACCGACTTCAGCCGCGTGCGGGCGAGCTCGACGGCGGACGCAATGTCGAACGGCGAGTGGTCGCGCTCCAGGACGTGCAGCTTGTCTGCACGGAACGACTGGGCGCCGAGGCTCAGCCGCGTCACGCCGTGATCTGCCAAAACTGCCACGCGATCGGCATTAAGTCCGCTCGGGTTCGCCTCGACGCTGAACTCATGCCCCTCCACGGGCCGGAACCAGGTCAGTACAATCTTCAGCAGGCGCTCCAAATCGCCGGCAGCGAGATAGGTGGGCGTTCCTCCGCCCAAAAACAACGTATCGACCGACTGCGGCGATCCGAGCCACGACAGTTCGCGTTCGAGGGCGACGAGGTATCGATCGACCAGATCCGGACGATTGGCGATGAGCGTAAAGTTGCAATACCCGCAACGATGCGCGCAAAAAGGCACGTGGATATAGGCCGAGCGAGGTTGAACGTTCAAGCGTGACACGACGACGATCTACCGAAGGTACGTGTTCCACATACTAAGACCTAAGTCCTAAAACCTAAGACCTACACCGTTGAAACTCCTCATCTATCCTCCCTTAGAACCCGAGCGTCTGGAAAAGGTAGTGGCCGCAGCCGCGCCAATGCAGGTCGTCAATGCGACCGATGAGACCGCCGCCCTGGAGGCCATCGTCGATGCCGATGCCTTTTTTGGCAAGCTGACGCCGGCCTTGTTGGCTGCCGGCCGCAAGTTGCGCTGGGTGCAAACGCCGACCGCCAGCCTCGAACACTATGTCTTTCCCGAGTTGATCGAGCACCCGCTCGCGCTTACGAACATGCGCGGCCTGTTTTCCGACGTGATCGCCGACCATGTCATGGGCCTGGTGATCTCGTTTGCCCGGAATCTGCATCATTATATACGGCAGCAAACCCTGGCGCGCTGGGCGCCGGTGGGAGGCGAGGAGGCCCGCTCCGATTTCTTTTACGGGCCGGGCGTCGTGAGTGCGATCGATCGCTCACACCTCCATCTGGCCGATACGACGATGGGCATCGTCGGCCTGGGCAACATCGGCGCTGAAATCGCACGTCGGGCGTTGGCGTTCGGCATGCGCGTCGTCGCCGTCGATCCGGTGCGCACCGAGGCGCCCGCGGGCGTGGCCGCGCTTTGGCCGGTGAGCCATCTTCCTCAGTTGTTGCAGGAAAGCGATTTTGTGGTGATTGCGGCGCCGCACACGCCGGAAACCCAAAAGATGTTTCGACGCCCGCAGTTGCGGCAGATGCGGCGGAGCGCCTTTTTGATTAACATCGGCCGCGGTGCGATCGTCGATCTGGGCGATCTGACCGCCGCCTTGGAGAGCGGCGAAATTGCCGGGGCTGGATTGGACGTGTTCGAGGTCGAGCCGCTGCCCCACGACCATCCACTTTGGCGCATGCCCAACGTCATCATTACGCCGCACGTGGCCGCGGCCTCGCCCCACATCGCCGAACGCCATCTGGCCGTGCTCGTGGACAACGTTCGCCGCTTTCGCAACGACGAGCCGCTCGTAAACGTCGTCGATAAAGCGAAGTGGTTTTAAGCGGTGCCTTTTCGCGGGCGGTGAACTATAATTCAGCCAGTTCAATTCGCCCGCTGTCGAGCCCCGGAGAAGTAAGCGACATGAGAATGCTGATTTTATCGACCGTTTGTACGATGCTCTGCGTGGCTGGCGCCGGCGTCGAGGCGGACGAGTATCGGGTCGAGGCGATCGATACTTCGTCGCCCGCCGACGACCTGGCGCCGGCGGTGGCGGAGCGCCTGTCGGCAACAGGGTTCAAAGTGCTCACCGACAAGGGGCGTGCGTTGTGCGAAGTCTGGCCGGCGGCGTCGTGGCAGGTCGCCGCCGATTTTGAGGCGAACGGAGCCGTCAATTATCCGCTGGAAGTCGGCGAGTTGGTGGGGGTGATTCGTTTTGCCCGTAGCGGCGGCGATTTCCGCGGCCAGAAGATTCGCAAAGGCACGTACACCATGCGTTATGGGTTGCAGCCTCAGGACGGCAATCACGTGGGCACTTCCGACACGCGTGACTTTGTCGTGCTCGTGCCGGCGGCCGACGACAGCGATCCCAAACCGCTTGCCAAGGAAGATCTGTTCAAGGAGAGCACCAACGCTTCGGGCACCGCCCACCCGGCGATTCTTTCGCTGCTGCCGCCGGACAATAACGCCAAAACGCTGCCGCGCATCGTACACCATGACGAGCGCAACCTGTGGGCCGTCGACTTTGCGGGCAAATCGTCGGAGGGTAAACCGGTCCAGGCCGAGTTGGTCGTCGTCGGGCAATCCGGTGAGTAGCGCTTTGGAGTGATGGAGGCTGGCGCTCACGTAGGGTGGGACGAGCGAAGCGAGTCCCACCATTATGATGTCGCATGGTGGGACTCGCTTCGCTCGTCCCACCCTACCCAACGGCGATCCCTACGGTCAATGTCAACTCACTAGGGCAGTTTGAACTCGGCGGTCCAAAGCTGGCTGTTGTTTCCGGCAGAGCGGTTGCTGGTCCATATCAAGCGCGTGCCGTCGGGTGATAACACGGGCAGCACGTCGGCGGTCGGATGATCGGTGATCCGCTCGATGTCTCCCACGCGGGCCACTTTGCCGTCGCGCACTTCGTACTTCATTAGCCACAAGTCGTAATTGGGCCGCTTCGTCGGGTCGGAGTGATCGGCCCCGGTCCAGATGATGTAGGGTTTGGTCGGGTGCCAATAGGGCGCCCAGTTGACGCCGACGTTCTCGGTGAGCGCCACGTCGTTCTGGCCATCGATGCCGATGCAGTGGATTTGCAACATCTCTCGCTGCTTGCGATCGGTGCGATAGACGATCCACTTGCCATCGGGCGAAATGAACGGCCCGCCGTCGTACCCCGGTTCGTTCGTGATTTGTCTCACATGCGAGCCATCGGCATTCATCACGTACAAGTCAGGGTCGCCGTCGCGGGTGCTGCAAAAGGCAATCAGCTTGCCGTCGGGCGAATAGGCCCCTTCGGCGTCATAGCCGGGAGCATCGGTCAGTCGCAGCAGGTTGCCGCCGTCGGGATCGGCCTGAAAGATGTCCATGTAAGGATCGAACACCCAGTCGTACCGCCGCCGCTTGCCGCTTTGGGCGTCCTCAAGCTGACGCTTTCGTTCGGCGGCCTCCGTCTCAGCGAGTTGCGGGTCGAGATGGCTCGACGCATAGATGATGTGCCGGCCATCGGGCGAAAAGTAACTGCACGTCGTGCGCCCGCGGCCCGT
>DASSFG010000564.1:0-3635 GCA_035694685.1 Pirellulales bacterium | reverse complement strand
TATCCGCCGCCCAGCACCACATATTGGTTCCATAACAGCGGCCAGCCAAATGAAAAGCTCCCGACCGATGTGGTCGTCGGGTCGCTATGATCGGGTTCGCGAACGTCAAACACCCCGTCAGAAGCGGTCGCTGGCGCGGTCATGGGTTTTGCAGGCGCATTCTGAGGCAGCGGCCACCTCCGTTGCTCGATTTCACCGGTTAGGTTCGCCAGTACCGGAAGCGCGGCCACGACGGAAAACAGTACGACCGTCAGCACCCGTGGGCGATAGCGAGAAATCCGTCGAAGCTTCCAACGCATTGAAACAAACCCCACCCGCGGACAAAGGAGAGCGATGTACCCGATTGTAACGCGCCGAGTGCGATCGCGTGAGACGGCGGTCGGCTTCTTTGGAGTGCGGTATTTATTACCGCTTTTGCTTTGCGGCGGACCCGCTTTGCTTTTCAAAAAGGGACGCTCCGCGTCCGGGGAAAGCGGCGATGAAGCGCCGCACTCCAAAAAAGTGCTTGCCTTTGTTTCGCTGAGGCGGTAGACTTCCCTCATCCGTTAATTATTTAACGATAGGTGGCGCGGTGGCCCGTCCTCGTTCCGAATCGCTGACCCGACGCGAAAGCCAGATTATGGAGGCGCTCTGGAACGCGGAGCCATTGACCGCCGAACAAGTGCGCGCGGCACTGCCCGACGGACCGCACGACTCCAGCGTGCGGACGCTGCTGCGCATCCTGGAAACGAAAGGCTACGTGGCGCACGAGGTGCGCGGCAAAGCCTACGTTTATCGGGCGGCGGTGCCTCGCGAGAAGGCCCAGCGCCGCGCTTTGCGCGGCGTGCTGGCGCACCTGTTTAGCGGCTCGGCCGAAAATCTCGTAATGCGTTTGCTGGAAGACGAGCAGATCACGCCAGAACAGCTCGAAGAAATCCGCAGATCCCATGCTCCCACTCGCCCAAGGCGCCGCAAGCGCCAGGAAGGTCCGCCATGATTGATCCGTCATCGGTGTTCTCCGCGACCGTTTGTGAAGCCATCTTGTCGTACGCAGGCGGCATGGCGATCAAGTCGACGTTGCTGTTGCTTCTTGCCTTTGGCCTTGATCGTCTGTTCGCAAGGCGAGTTCTCGCCCGCTCCAGTCTTTGGCACGCCACCCTCGTGGCGCTGGCCCTGTTGCCGTTGGCCATTTTCTTGCCGCCTCTTAACGTAGGGTGGGACAAGCAAGCGGAGCGCGTGCCGGCCCACCAAGTTGACCCGGCACACCGTGATTGGCAGCATCGCCAAAGGCAACCTGCCTCCGCCACGGAGAGTCGGAGCTACCGCGGTAGGCCGGCGCTCGCCAGCTCGCTTGCCCCACCCTACGAGCGATCGAGAATCACTTTCCGGCAACGCTTGGCTTGGTGCATTCTCGGCGTCTATTGCGCAGGCTGCATCGCGTTAGCCATTCGCTTGGTAGGTTCGCTGAGGGCCGTGGGCGCTCTAGTCGCTAAAGCGGAACCGCTGGCTGATGAGCGCTGGTCGAAGGCACTGAACCATTGGCAACGGCAACTAGGCATTTCGATTCCCGTGCGCCTTCGCACGTCATCGGACGCGGCTGTGCCTGTCCAGATCGGCTGGCTACGGCCTGCGATTCTGTTGCCGACGCGAGTGGCGGCAGCGAACGATGAGAGCACGCGAACCGCGGTGCTCGTACACGAGCTGGGCCACGTGCAACGTAGCGACTATGGTTGGAACCTGTTGCTGCACGTGTTATCCATCATCTATTGGCCGCATCCGCTGGTCTGGCTGGCCGGTCGCCGGATCGCTCAGCTTCGCGAGCAAGCCTGCGACGAACTGTGCATCCATTGGCTGAGTGGCGCGGCGACGTACCGGGCAAAGTTAATCGAACTTGCGGAGGGATTGCTCTTGCGCCCGTCCATCGCGGCGCTGGGCATCGCCATGTCGCAACAAACGAAGCTTGCCCGCCGGCTCGAATGGATTGGGGCGAGCGCGGGCCGGGCGCATTGCCTGGCTTCGCCGCTGACCCGGCGGTCGTCCCTCGCCGCTATGGTCCTCGTCGCCAGCCTGCTGGGCGCGGCGACGGCTGCCCGTTCGGCCGCTCAGGCGCAAGCGGCCGGCGATGCTGTGGCGAAGGACGGGAACCCGTCGGAGTCACCGCCCGGGCCCAAAGAAGCTCCGCCGAGCAAGTCCGACAACAAAGCCCCGAAGACGCGGAGCATCGTAGAACAGTCCATCGGCCCTTTTAGCAACACAGCCCCGAAGACTGGCTTGGTCATCATTTCGCTGACCGACGCGGGCGAGGGAAAGGCCGCCGTCTATCTGATCGACCGTAAAACGACGCGGCCGCTCTTGGGTACGCCCGAAGAACAAGACGCTCAGATCAAGGGGGCGGTTGAAAAAGGGTTGGCCGCTGGCAAGGCGATGGTATTGATCAAGGCCGAAGAGGGCGTCTCGCACCGCGACGTGTCACGCGTGGTCGGGGTGGCCGGCGCCGTCGAGGGAGTCAAGGTGAAACTGGCCGTCATGGAACCGGAAAAAGAGCAATCGGAGAGCGCAGAAAGCGGGCCGGTGCGCGTGCGCGTCGAGCGCGTGAAGCGGCACGATCTGACCATCGAAACGTCGCAGCCTTGTTCATTGAGCGCCGGACGAACGTCGGTCGTTTACGCGCGCGTGCCCGGCTTCGTCAAGCGAATGGCAGTCGAGATCGGCGACGACGTTAAAAAGGGGCAAATTCTGGCCGAGCTGGAGTCTCTCGAGCTTGGGCCCGAAATGGAGCAGGCCGAATCGTTGCTGGCCGAGGCCAAAGCGGAGCAGCAGCAGTCAGCGGCCGTCGAGGCGGAGGCTGAGGCGAAGCTCGCCGCGGCGCAGGCCGAAGCGCAAAAGGCCGACGCGGAGCTCGAAGGCGCCGCAGTGAAACTCCAGCACAGGGAAAAGCGATACCAACGTGTGAAGAACCTGGTAGCAGAGAAGGCCGTCGACGAGAAGCTCGCCGACGAGGCGGAAGAACAATTCTCCGCGGCCAAGTCCGCTCACGACCTGGCTAAGCTGAGCGTGGAGCCGGCCAAGGCGCTGGTTCGCCAGCGCCAGGCGGCGGTCGCGTCGGCGCGGGCCGGTTCAAAGCTGGCCGACGCGCGCCTGCGTGTTGCCGAGGCAAAACTTGCCGAAGCAAAACTGCGCAGTGATGCGGTACAAATCGTCAGTCCCATCGAAGGTGTTATCGTCGAACGCAACGCGCATGTGGGCGAGTTCCTGGGCACGGCCGAGAAGCGGTTTCCCGTCTGCACCGTGGCTGACCTGCGGCGGCTGTCGGCCGTCGTCTGGATTCCGGAGCTCGACGGGCTGAAGGTAAAACGGGGCGCCGCCGCACGCATCCGTCTCGACGCCTTGCCAGGCCAAGTCTTCACGGCGACGGTGAGCCGCGTCGGTTTGAATATCGACGTCAATACGAGGACGTTACGCGTTGACCTCGAGCTCGACGCCGACAACTCCGACACTCGGCTTTTGCCCGGCATGCTTGGCAGTGCCGCGGTGGCCGTGGGCGAACGTCGCGGAGTGCTCAGCATTCCGCGGGAGGCACAGCGGGCGCCCTCAAGCGTGTTGACTGTCGTCGAAGGTCGTGCCACCTTCAAGTCAATCGAAGATGGCGCAATGTC
>DASSFG010000563.1:0-15712 GCA_035694685.1 Pirellulales bacterium | reverse complement strand
GATGAAGCCGGCCTCGAGCTGCTGATCGGTCAGCCCGTTGTGCATCTGGCCGGTCCAATAGGTCACTCCTGACTGATCGGCCGCGCGACCCAAAAGCTTGAGGTAGTCGGGCCCGATGACGAAATTGGCGTAGTACTCGTCGCTATGGGCGATCGCTTGCGCCACCGCGCTGACGGCTGTGCCCTTGTCGAGCAACTGTGTCCAGTATTGCAGTCCGCTCGGATCGGGCAGGCGGTCGAGCACGTCGTGATACACCGCCGCCACGTAACGCTCATTGGGATCGGTTGCCACTTGGGTAATGGCTTGGGCCGACGAGGGCGCCGGCTGCACGTTGCCCACGTTGTCGGTGGCCACGCTGTAGAAGGCGTAGGTGTGGCCGTTCACGCCGGTGAAGGTGGCCGAGGTGGCGGTGGTGTTGGTCTGGAAAGCGGTGAAAGGCCCGCCGTTGTCGCTGACGAACACGCTGTAGCTGGCGATGCCCGAGCCGCCGTTGTCGTCGCTGCCCGACCATGCGACCGTGAAGCTGGTCGAGGTTTCTTTGGCTGGCAGCGCATTGACACTGCTCGTTGGAGCGCCCGCGTCGATCGTGTTGCTGAACGTCTTGGTGCTGAGCGCCGGATTGGTGTCAAACACCACCGACGCGGCGGCGTTCACCGTGGTGCCGGTGGTCAGGCCCGACTTAGACTGCACGGTGTACTGGACGTACCCTTCGCCAATTCCGCTGGAGTTGTCGGGTGGCAGGAAACCGTCGGTCACACCGGTGGGAGGCAGGCCGGTGGCAGGATCGAGCGAGGCCAATGTGGCGGTCAAGAGGCCGGTTTGCACGTTGAAGTTGAGCGCCACATCGACGTTCAGCGCCGAACCGTCGACATTGTGGTAGGAAACGGTGGTTTGGTATTGAGTCAGCCCGGCGGGAACGGTGACGTTGATCGGTCCGAAGCCGAATGAGCCGAGTTGCAACGTCGACCAATCGAGGTTCGGATCGAGTTGCTGGGTGACCGTGACGTCTTGGGCGGCGACGCTGCCGTCGTTCTCGAAGTCGACCGTGTAGGGCAAGGGGCCCTGCGGCTTGACGAACTCCTGAGTGCCGTAGCCGGCAGGGCCAACCATCGCGTTGGGATCGTGCGATTGTTGGTCGTCCGTATTGTCGTCCTCCTCTTCGTCGTCTTCTTCGTCGATCACGTCCACGCCAATGTCCCCGCTGTAATCGCCCGGGAGCGCATAGAGGGCGAACTTTCCGGTTTCGCCGGGGCGCAAGATGCCGGGAGGACCGCTCTCGGGGCCGGCCGTGAACGGCAAGCTGGACGTAAAGGTGCCCGGCGCTCCAGTGAGGCTGAATGAGGCGTTGTTGCCAGGCGAGGAGATTTTCAAGTCTCGGACCGTTATGTCGTAATTCGAGTCATTCACATAGCTGACTTCCAGGGGGGCGGTGCGGCCGGCGCGAACAGCGGCCGGCAGCAGCAGTTGAAAATGAAACTGCGGCAATGCCTCATCCTCCGTAGTCTGAAACATGCTCAGCGCCGTAGAGGAGGCGGCGCCCTGATCGACGGTCAAAGTGTAACGACCGAGGACGCCATACGCCAAATTGAAGGTGGCGAAGATCAGGCTGGAATCGACAAAGTCGATGGAATCAGCAGGGACCACCCACTCCCCGAACGCCAAGTGGGCGGTGCTCGTGGGGGTGAAATTCACGCCATCGATCTCGATGGTCACTTTCCTGCCGAGTGCGCCGAAAGTCGGAAGAATATTCGACACGGTTACAGCGTTGGTCTCGCTGACCGTCAGAGTGTAATCGACTAAGGGGCTCGAGACGTTGTGAACCAGGACGTAATAAGTGCCCCCCGAGGCGTTCGGCACTGCGAGCTTCTGATTGGATTGGTAAGCCGTCGCGGCGAATTGATAGCTGTAGGGCGTCGGCTCGCTCCCGTTGCTGACGTAGAGAGCGGTCGCACCCGAGTCCGCGCCACTCGTGAGCGTGACCACCAAAGAGCCGCCGGCGGGCACGGTCACCTGGTAATACTGGTCCCGGTACGAATCGCTGAACGTGCCATTGGTCGTCGTTCCCAGCGTGAGGCTTGGCACACTAACCATAAGCCCGCCCGTGGCGGCCAGCACGTTGTTGTTCCGGTCGGGGTCGGCGACCTGGAAATGGCTGTCGGCCTCGACCAGCACGTAATACTTGCCCGGCGCCAAGGCGGGAACCGCCGTGGTGAGACTGGCGTTGTAGCTGGACGTGGCCGTCAGGCCGCCCGAGTGCGTGATGCTGCCCAGCAGAATGGAGCTGGCGGTGATCGTCTGCGTCGTCGAAATATAGACGCTATCGACCCAACTCCCGTCGGCATTGACGGTACCGAGGTCGGTCACTTGCCAGTCGACGATGATCGACTGGCCGGCAGCCGCCGCCGTGGGAGCGGTGACGCTTGTCAGGGAGAGGTCGGCTTGGGGGCCCGGCATAGTGAGGTCCAATTCGGTCGGTATCTGATGGGCGGTCATGCCCGACGGCAGGCCAGTGATCGTGGCGAACGAGCCGGTGGCGCTGCCGTATTTCAAGACCGGGAAACTCTGGCCCGCGGCGGGCGTGAAGCCATTTACCAGCGCGAGGTTGAAGTCGCCGGCCAGCGTGACCGTGCCGGTGGCGACGAGTTGTCCGAATTGGCCGCTGGAGGGCGTACCGGCGATCTGTTCGTTGATGGCTCCGGCCGAGGTCTGCGTGAAGTTGCCGCCGACGGTCAGCGTGCCGTCGAGTGTCAGGGTGCCGCTGTTGGAAAAATCACCCGGCGTGCTCAAGCCCGCACCGTTCGTAAGCGCCAGCGTGCCGCTGTTGGAGGCCAGCGCCAGCGCAGGCATCGCCGCCCCACTGCCGTCGAGCGTTATATTGGCCCCGTTGGCGGTGATGCTCGTGCCGCTGGGGAACGTTACATTGGCGCCGTTCATCGCCTTCCAAGTGCCGCCGCTGAGCCTGCTCGAGGCGATTTGCGCAAACGAATTCGCCTCCAGATCGAGCGTGCCGGAATCGGCCTCGATGGTACCGGTATTGGTCAGTTCGCCGGGAATATACAGTTGCGATGTGCCGCTAGGAGGCATAGCTCGCGAGATTCGGCAGCGCAAGTTGCCCGCCGTTCTCAGCATAGAGGCTGGAACCATCGACGTCGGTCAGTCCCGCTAGACGATAACCGGTTTCGGATGCATTGCCGTACACCGTCAGATGGCCAGTGGTGAATTCGGTCCAAGTATCGGCGATATGTGGATCGGTCCCGTCAAGAGTAACGTTGACCCCCTTGAGCGTCGTAAGCTTGGCGTCGAGCAGCGTGCTGCCGCCGGTATCGTTGATCGCGATGCCTTGCGTGCTGTTCAGGCTCGTCAAGCCCGAGAGCTTGAGCAAACCGCCGTTGTAGGCGTTGAGCGTCCAACCGCCACTCTGTATCAGTGTGGTCAGGGCCGATACGTCAAGCGTGCTGGGCGTTGTCGTAGCGGTATTGGCGCCGTTGGCCTCGAACGTGCCGTTGGAGGCATAGCTCGTGAGATTCGGCAGCGCAAGTTGCCCGCCATTCTCAGCATAGAGACTGGAACCATCGACGTCGGTCAGTCCCGCTAGACTATAACCGGCGTCGGACGCATTGCCGTACACCGTCAGATGGCCATTGGTGAATTTGGTCCAAGTATCGGCGACATGTGGATCGGTCCCGTCAAGACTAACGTTGACCCCGTTGAGGGTCGTAAGCTTCGCGTCGAGCAGCGTGCTGCCGCCGGTATTGTTGATCGCGATGCCTTGCGTGCTGTTCAGGCTCGTCAAGCCCGAGAGATTGAGCAAACCGCCGTGATAGGCGTTGACCGTCCAACCGCCGCTCTGTGTCAGCGTGGTCAAGGCCGAGACGTCGAGTAGGCTGGGCGCGTTGGTGGCCGCGTTGGTGCCGTTGGCCTCGAACGTGCCGTTGGAGGCATAGCTCGTGAGATTCGGCAGCGCAAGTTGTCCCCCATTCTCAGCATCGAGGCTGGAGCCATCGACGTCGGTCAGTCCCGAGAGACTGTAACCCGTGCCGGACGCGTTGCCGTACACCGTCAGATGGCCATTGGCGAATTCGGTCCAAGTATCGGCGACATGTGGATCGGTCCCGTCAAGACTAACATTGACCCCCTTGAGGGTCGTAAGTTTCGTGTCGAGCAGCGTGCTGCCACCGGTATCGTTGATCGAGATACCTTGCGTGCTGTTCAAGCTCGTCAGTCCGGAGAGCTTGAGCAGACCGCCGTTATAGGCGTTGACCGTCCAACCGCCCGCTTGGGTGACCGTGGTCAGGTCCGATACGTCGAGCACGCTGGCCGCGCCGTTGGCCTCGAACGTGCCGTTGGAAACGGAGCTCGTCAGATTGGGAAAGCTGAGGACTCCCCCGTTCTCCGCGTAAAGGTTTGCCTGAGAGACCGTCGTTGCCGAGTCGGCTGTCAGGGTCACGCTCTTGCCGTTGGCTTCGAGTGAGCCGCCGGTCATATCGAGGGGGCCGCTGAGAGTGGAAATACCGGACGTGACCGTCAACGAACCTCCGGTGATCGACAGGGTGTCGTTGGCGCCCGTCGTCAAGCTCAGAATCGTGATGCCATCGCCCGATTTGATGGTGATGGTGGCCGCCGTCGTGCCTGTGCCGATGCTCACCGTGTCGTCCGATTGCGGCGTGGCATGGTTGCCGGGCGCCGTGTTATCGACCCAGTGGGTTGGATCGCCCCAGTTGCCGCTGCCGCCGATCCAGGCCATCGCATCGAGCACGACGCGCGGCTCGAGCGACTGAACGAACGTCTTGCGGGCGCTCAGCGGCCGGCGATTACGGCGGCCCTTTTTGGATTGTCTTGATTTGCCCGCGGACACGGCGTTCACAAGCGACGACGCTTGAGCTACGGGTCGCAACAACCGCGACCAGGATGAAATGTCTCTCGAATTGTGTCCGCTGCGCATCAAGCGTGTCATGGGTCATCTCCTCGAAGATGTGGATTGGCTACCGGCTCATCGCAACCGGCGTGCGCTGTCCCCGATACGTTCAGCCGCCTCTCGTATCCCATTCGCACCGAGGTGAATCTGTGCGATCACAAACTAGTACGAAGCGGCGCTGAAAATCTGTTGGGAAAAATCTCGTGGCAGCCAGATTGGCTGATTCGCGAGCAAGCTCCGCGCAGACCGCCAGTGCCGTTGTGCCTTTGTTGGTCTGCTGCGAACAACTGCCCAGCGGATCCGCGGCGATAAGAAGCTGAATAGCCGTGCGCGATTACGGGACGCAACGGCATCGGTGGCTGGGGCAAAGCTGGCCGCGTTCGAACCACCACTCGTCAGACGTCGTGCCGGCCAGCGATGCCCCGGTGGCCGCGTTTCTTCACGCATCACATTCGACTGGCACTCGCCGTTCAGCGCTGTTGCAGCCGTGTGAACCAATCGCCTTCTATGGGCGCGCGACCGGGAGGCAAGGCGCCCAGGTAACTCGGCCACTCGCCGCCGGCGCCGCGATGTGCCTCTTCGCTATCAGCGGCGATGCGCAGGTAATCCCTGGCGTCGGACGTTGTCGCCAGGAACTTCGGCTCGCCGGTAAAATCACTCTTGGTTGAGGCAAGCTGGCCGGGCGTCGCGGCCTTTTCCTCGTATTCGTTGTTGCCGATTTGCCAGTTCTCGGCAGCGCGCGCCAAGGACGATTCGTCGGCCGCCTCGCATTCGATCGGCTGCTGGAATAGGTTGTTGCGGATTAGGCCGGTCATCGGCATTCCCAGGTTGTCGCGGGCAGGGTCCGAGGCGCCGAAATTGACTCGCCCCAAAATGGTGTTGTTGTAGATTTCTAGCCGCCCCATCGTGCCCACGTCGCGGAATCCCAACGCGCCTTTGCCTTGCACGTCGAAGACGTTGTGGCGGAGCACTATACGCTGAGCGGGACCGTGAACGTAGAGTGAAAAGTACTGTGGAGAAGGCCGGAACCAATTGCGTTCGATGACCGCCACGGGGCGCCGCGGCTCGAGGGCGTTGAAATTGAGCTTGATGTCAAACAGGCAATCGCGGACGGTGCAGGTGGCCTCGGGAGCCGCTTCCGGCCGCCAATAGACGAGCACCCAGGCTGCTTCTGGAGCAACGTCAGGCTGATCCGGCGAAGTGTACGTGAAGCGGCAGTTTTCGATCACTGCGTCGCCATTCAGACCGAAGAGAAGCCACGGTGCGTCGGCCGGCATCTCGCGAAGATCGTTGGTGTTGGCGACGAACGAGATGCCGCTCATCCGGAATCCGTCGATGAAAGCGAAATTGGAACTTTCCGCGCGGTCGTCTTTGAACTCTGGTTTGCGCGTGCCGCCCGACAGGACCACCGTGCCCGTGCGGCTAAACAGCCCCACGTTTTTTTGCTGGCGGAAAACGAGCGATTCGCGATAGGGTCCGTGGTCGAGCATCTCGACCACCTGGCCCGGCTGCAGGGCATCGAGGGCGGCCTGAATGGTTTTGAACTGCCCGCTGCCATCTTGTGCCACGGTGAGCACTTTGCGGCCCTGGAGCCACTCGTCCAACGGCGGCGGCTCGGAGGTGGCAACAGGCGCTGGAACGTCGGCAAGAGTCTGAGGGTTGTTCGTCCCGCTGGCGTTGCTGTCGGCGCTAATAGCATTACCGGGAGGCTTACGCCGGTTAGCCGCTTTCGGCTGGCTCGTCTGATCATCGTCGACGATGTCCACCATGCTCCCCTGTGGCACCTCAAGACGCGCCGTTTCATTGCCATCTTTGTCGCGCACGATGATCACAATCGTCGCCAATACGAAAGCGGCCGCAGCCGCGGCGGCCACAACCAACGGCCAACGCCCAGTCGTGGAACGGAATTCATTCCGTTTCTGAGTTTTCGGCGAGCAACTATCGGAACGGAATGAATTCCGTTCTACAAGCTCCGCTTCAATAGCCCGAAGCGCCTCCACTACCGCTTCCGCCGAGTCAAATCGTTCGTCCGGATGCTTGGCCAGCAGCCGCTCGATCAGCTCGGAAAGCGCGATCGGTATTTCAGGGTTCAACTCCCGCGGCGGCTTCGGCCGCTCGACCGCCAAGGCGGTCAGCACCGCCAAGGTGCTCGGCCCTTGAAAAGGCTGCTTGCCGGTGGTGAGACGATAGAGCACCGCGCCCAGGCTGAACAGGTCGGAGCGAGGACCCACTCGGTCGCCGCGCGCTTGCTCGGGCGACATGTAAGCCGGCGTGCCAAGGATCGTGCCGGTTTGAGTAAGGTGGACTTCATCTTCAACCGCGTGAGCCAGTCCGAAATCGAGCAGCTTCACCCAACCACTCGGTGCTTCCAGCCAGATGTTGCCGGGCTTGATATCGCGATGGATCAACCCCCGTTCATGCGCTACCGCCAGCGCCTCGGCGGTCTCACGGCCGATGCGCAACGCTTCGGCGAGAGGCAGAGCCGATTTTGGATTTTCGATTTTCGATTTTGGATTATCTTCGCCGCGGTCCTTTAATGGCCAATTTGCAATTTGCAATTTGCGATTTGCAATGACCTCGTTCTCCTTGTCTCCTTGTCCGCTAGTCTCCTTGTCATGCCGCCCTGGCGCCGGTGCGACAGCTCCCTCAGCGTTGCCTGCAGAACATCGCCTCAAACGCGAATCCAGGCTTTCGCCCTTGAGCAACTGCATGACCAGATAGGGAAGCCCGCGATGCTCGCCGACCTGATACACCGGCACGATGTGGGCGTGCTCGATGGCCGCGGCGGCCCGCGCCTCGCGCAAAAACCGTTTGTGCTGTTCGGCATTCGACGCGAGGCGAGGCTTCATCACCTTCAGCGCCACATGGCGCAGCAGGTGCGGATCCTCGGCGTCGAAGACGATACCCATGCCGCCCGCCCCGAGCACCCGCAACACGCGGTAACCGGCGAAGTAGCCTAGCTCGCCCTGCGACCGGGGCGGGTCGAGCAGGTTTTCCAGTCCCCAGGCGTCATCGGTCGACTCGCACTTGGAGCCCAGTGTTTCATCGAGCGCGGCCTGAGGCATGCTGACGGCCTTCAATCGCACGATCGCTTTTTGCACCGCTTCGTCGGCCGGCAGCTCCAGCCTCGTACCGCGCATCGGTTCAACCAGCGTATCGGCGGCTTCCAGCTCATGCAGGGCTTCGCAGCAGCGATCGCACGACAGCAAGTGCTCTTCGAGCGGGCCCGCATCGTTTTCACGGGTGCCCGGATCAAGCAGACGCGCGAGGTGTTCGCGATCGGGACAGGCGGAAAGCTGAGTCATCACACGCTCCGTCGGAAATCAAGGCCCCGTTAGACTACGAAGCAGGAGGCGGAATCTTACAGTAAACGGTAGACGGTAGGTGGTAGACGGCAGACGGGACGGAAAATGCAAAACGCAAAATGGCGCAAGCGGAAGTGACCCGATTCTCCTTGTCTCCTTGTCTCCTTGTCCCCGTCTACCGTCTACCGTCTGCCTACAACAGCCCTTCCAATTCTCGCCGTAAGTGCCTTATCACGCGGTATTTGGCCACATAGATGGCGTTGGAAGTCATGCCCAGCTCGGCGGCCACGTCGGCCACGGGCCGGTCGGCCACCACGCACTCCCAGCAGGCCCGCCAAGTCTTCTCTTCGAAGTCGGTCTTCATCAGTTCCAAGGCCCGGCTCACGAGCTGTTGTCGGTGCTCCTCTTCCCAAAAGGCCTCGTCCACGGGGTCGGGAATGCCGGCCAGAATCTCGGGTTCCTGTTGCGTGCGCGCGGTTGCCATTCGCCGCCGGTGGTCGCGCCAACGATTGAGCATGACGGTGCGCATCCAACCACGAAAGCTCTTTTGGCGGTCATACTTGAACTCCGGCAGCTTCTCTACCAACACCGCGAAGACGTCTTGCACGAGATCGGCGTCGTCGGGCGACTGCAGGCCCGTCTGGCGGGCCCAATAAAAGAGCAGCGGGGTATAGAGATCGACGAACCGTTGCCAGGCAGCTTCCGGCTTCGGTTGTTTCAGCCGCAGCAGCAGGCTGACTGGAGTTGTGTGCATCGGCACTGCCTCACTTGATTCCACGTGGCTCGAAGCTAGATTCGTTTCCCTTTTTTGAAGTGTCGCGGGCTGACCCAGAGCTTGCGTGCAGGGATGAACCCCAATCATACCCTCGGCCCTTCTTGGCCTTCAAGAAGACGGCCCCTGCCCCGACTGCTGTGGCGTTGGCTATAATCATTTCTACGAGTGGGGCGATCCCGTGGAATCGCGTGGCGCAACGTGACAAGTCAATTTTCGACGGTGGAGGCGGCCATTGCCGCCTTCAAGCGAGGCGAAATCGTGATCGTGGTCGATGCCGAAGACCGAGAAAACGAGGGCGATTTCATTTGCGCGGCCGAAAAGGTCACGCCCGCCGTCGTAAATTTCATGCTGCAGCACGGCCGCGGGCAGGTGTGCGTGCCGCTCTTGCCGGAGGTCTGCGAGCGGCTCAAGCTTACGCCGATGGTCGACCAGAACACCGCCCCGTTGCGCACGGCCTTCACCGTGGCGGTCGACCACCATACTGCCCGCACCGGCATCACCGCCCAGGAAAAGGCGGCCACCATCCTCGCCCTGATCGACCCGCAGAGCCAACCGGCCGACTTCGTGCGGCCCGGCCACATGTATCCGATCAAGGCCAAGGAAGGCGGCGTCCTGCGCCGCGCCGGGCACACCGAGGCGGCCATCGACCTGGCCCGCCTGGCCGGACTGTACCCTGCGGGCGTTTTGTGCGAGATTCTCGACGACACCGGCGATCGGGCCAATCGCGATTATCTGCTCGAGCTGGCCCGGCGGCACGAGCTGGAAATCACCAGCATCGAAGAATTGATCCGCTACCGGCGGGCGCGTGAGAAGCTGGTCTTTCGCCAGGCCGAATGCCTGCTGCCGCTCCCCTACGGCGAAGCGACGCTCATCTATTACGGTGTGAAGTACGAGCCGCAGGAGCCGTTTGCACTCGTCTTCGGCACGCCCACCACGGTGGCGGCGCCGCTGGTACGCTTGCACTCGTCGTGTTTGACCGGCGACCTGTTGAACTCGTTGCGCTGCGACTGCGGCGACCAGCTTCGCATGGCGTTGGAAATGATCAGCCAGGAGCGGACGGGCGTGCTGATTTATCTGCCGCAGGAGGGCCGCGGCATCGGGCTGGCTCAGAAAATCAAGGCGTACAGCTTGCAAGATAAAGGGCTCGACACCGTCGAGGCCAACCAGGCGCTGGGGTTCAAAGCCGACATGCGCGATTACGGCGTCGGCATTCAGATTCTGAAAGATCTGGGCTTGAGCAAGGTGCGGCTACTCACCAACAATCCAAAAAAGACCAACGCCTTTATTTACGACGGCTTCGATCTGGAAGTTATCGATCAGGTGCCGATCCTGGCGCCGGTCAACGAGCACAATGCTCGCTATCTGGAAACGAAGCGCGAGAAGCTGGGCCATCAACTGCCGCCGTCGGCGGTACCTTAGGGAGAAGTACGAATGAGACGCAAGTTCGGTAGGAGCGTAACCTGGTGGTCGGCCCTGCCTCGTGCCAATTTGCAATTTGCAATTTGCAATTTGCAATTTGCAATACTTCGCGCCGGCCCACTATCGTTTAACCGCAGTGCCATCGGCACGCGCGGTCCGCGTCCAGAGGGTACCCGCCTGCGGTTAAACGACGATTCGCGCCGACGCTCGCCAGCTCGCTGGTCCAAACTTACGGCAATGCAAATTGCAAATTGCAAATTGCAAATTGCAAATTGGGCGTGCGCTTTGGTCATGATGGCGATGCTTTCTTCGACGGCCCACGCGCGGGAAGAAGTGCCGCATGCTGTGGTCACACTCAATGGCCACAACTTCACTCTGCCAGAAGGCTTCCACATCGAGTTGGCGGCGGCGGCGCCGCTGGTGAATCGCCCGATCACGGCCGACTTCGACGAACAAGGCCGGCTGTATGTTTCCGATTCGTCGGGCTCGAACGATCCGGTGCAAAAGCAGCTCGCCGAGAAACCGCACCGCATTTTGCGCCTGGAAGACAGCGACGGCGACGGCCGCTTTGACAAGAGCACCGTGTTTGCCGACAAGCTGATGTTCCCCGAAGGAACGCTGTGGTACGACGGTTCGCTTTACGTCGCCGCCCCGCCCAGCATCTGGAAGCTGACGGATACCGACGGCGACGGCGTGTCCGACCGGCGCGAGGAATGGTTTCAAGGCAAAACACTCACGGGCTGCGCCAACGACCTGCACGGCCCGTATCTGGGTCCTGACGGCTGGATCTATTGGTGCAAAGGCGCTTTTGCCGAGCAGACCTACGAGCGGCCGGGCCGGCCGCCGTTCGTGACCAAAGCCTCGCACATCTTCCGCTGCCGGCCTGACGGCACAGGCATCGAACCGGTGATGACCGGCGGTATGGACAATCCGGTCGATGTGGTGTTCACGCCGGGCGGCGAACGAATCTTCACCACGACGTTTCTCGTCCATCCCGGCGGTGGCCTGCGCGACGGGCTGATTCACGCCGTCTATGGCGGCGTCTATGGCAAGGTCCATGGCGTGCTCGACGGCCACCCACGGACCAGCCCCGACGTGATGCCCGTGCTGGCTCACCTCGGCCCCGCCGCGCCTTGCGGACTGACACGGTATGAATCGGATGTTTTCGGCAAAGAGCATCAAGACAATCTCTTCGCCGCGCTGTTCAACATGCAGAAAGTCACGCGGCACGTGTTATCGGAAGACGGCGCCACATTCGCCTCGCGCAACGAAGATTTTGTCGTCTCGGACAACCGCGATTTCCATCCCACCGACGTGCTGGAGGACGCCGACGGCAGCTTGGTGATCGTCGATACCGGCGGTTGGTACAAGCTCTGTTGCCCGACCTCGCAGCTCGTGAAGCCTGACATCCTCGGCGGTATCTACCGCGTGCGTCGGCGCGATGCCAAGCCCGTGAACGATCCGCGCGGCCTGTCGCTGGCGTGGTCCGACGCCCCGACGAGAGATCTCGTTGAACGACTGGCTGATCGGCGGCCCGCCGTGCAGCATCGGACCATCCACACACTCGCTTCGCGCGGACCAGGTGCCGTCGCTGAGTTAGATAAGATCGTCCAGTCGCGCGCGGGCGATGCGCCCGACATTCGCCGCGTCCTGAATGCCGTCTGGACTCTGACCCGCATCGGCGATGAATCGGCGCGGGCTGCATTGCGTAACGCGCTGTACCGCCACGACACCATCGTTCGTCACAACCCGGTCGTTTGTCAGGCGGTGATCAACTCGCTGAGCGTGTTGCGCGACACGGCTGCCTGGTCGAGCTTGATGTATCAGCTTCAAAACGGGACCTTGCCAAACCGCAGGGCCGCCGCCGAAGCACTTGGCCGGCTCGACTACGTCAAGGAAGCGCCGATCTTGCGCGGTGAGACCGTTGGCGACCTGATGAGTCATCTTTACGCCGTCTCACTCGCGCAAGGCCCGTCGAGCGATCGAGTGCTTGAGCATTCGCTGATCTATGCCTTGATCGAGATCGCCGATCCGCAAGCAACCATCGGGGACTTGGAAAGCAATCGACCCCTGGTTCAGCGGGCGGCACTCATCGCCCTCGATCAGATGCCGGACGGCGGTCTGACCGCGCACCGCGTCACTCGGTTCCTCTCGGTCAGCGACCGCGAGCTGCGGCGCTCGGCCGCTTGGATTCTGGGGCGGCATCCGGAGTGGGCCGACGAGTTGGCCGATTACCTGGCCGCGCGTCTGGGCGACGAGGGCCTGTCGGCCGACGATTGCGCGGAACTGGCGAATCAGCTCGGCACCTTCGCCGAATCGGCGAAGATTCAGGACTTGCTGGCCACACGCCTGGGGGCCAAGGACGCCTCGACCGCCGAGCGCCGCACCGTGCTGGCTGCGATGAGACAAACGTCCTTAAAGAAGGCGCCCGCCGGCTGGATTTCGGCGCTCGCGGGTGTCATAAGCTTGGAAAATCAAACGCTGACGATGGACGCGGTTGCCGCGATCCGCGCCTTACCGATGGAGAAGGCTGCCGCCGCCCCCGTGGTTCATGCCTTGACGTCGATTGCTGCCGACCCGCTATTTCCCATTTTGTCAGAGTCCGAACGCCTGGCTGCCCTGGCGGCCGTACCCGGCGGACTTGAGAACGTGTCGGCGACGACCTTCGACGTCCTGGTCGAGCAACTCAAACCCGACGCCGCTGCCCGCAACCGGGCCACGGCGGTTGAGGTTCTCTCTAAGGCGAAGTTGACGGCCGAGCAGCTAGCAGTCGTCTCGACCAAACTACCCGAGGTCGGCCCGCTGGAGGTCGATCGTTTGCTGGCGGCCTTCGAGCAAACGACCGACGCCGAGGTGGGATTCAAGCTGCTTGCCGCTCTCGACGATCCGATCGTGCTGGCTTCGCTCCGCGTCGAGACGCTTAAACCGCGGCTGGCCAAGTATCCGGCCGCCGTGCAGGCCGAGGCCGAAAAGATTTACACGCGGCTGTCGGCCGAGCTGGCCGGCCAGCGCGCCAGGCTCGAGGAAATGATCGAGTCGTCGCCGCCGGGCGACATTCGCCGCGGACAGGCGATCTTCAATAGCGCCAAGGCCGCCTGCGCCACCTGTCACGCCATCGGTTACTTGGGAGGCCGATTGGGACCCGACCTGACTCGCATCGGCCAGGTGCGCAACCAGCGCGACCTGATGGAATCGATCGTCTTTCCCAGCGCCAGCTTCGTGCGCAGCTATGAACCGGTGGCCGTCGTCACGGTCGACGGGTTGAGCTTTAACGGCCTCTTGCGCAAAGACGCCGCGGATGAGGTCGTGCTCGTCAAGAGTCCCACCGAAGAGATTCACATCGCCCGCGACAACGTCGAAGACATCCGTCCCGGCAGCGTTTCCATCATGCCCCAGGGCCTCGACAAGCAGCTCACCGCGCAAGAGCTCGCCGACCTGGTCGCCTTTCTACAAGGCTGCAAGTAAAACGGAATTCATTCCGTTCGCATTTGCGACGGAATAAATTCCGTTCCACGAAGAGCCCAACTTTGTGCACGAGCCGGTTCCTTTGCCGCCCTGGCAAGCCTTGTCACCTGGCCCGGTCGTGGCGACAGCCTTTGGAGTGCGGCGATTCATCGCCGCTTTCGCCGGTCGCGGAGCGACCTTTCTTTCAGTCCTACCGATTTTCGTTGGCCAGTGCCCTCCGAGGCGCTAAAAGAAAGCGGCTCCGCCGCGAACAAAAGCGGCGATAAATCGCCGCACTCCAAAGCGCTTTTGGCAACGCGCCACGGAAGGCCTGGCAAACCTTGCCATCTGGCGCGGTCGTGGCGGCGGCCGTTGGTGAAATGTGCGGCGCACACGCGGATAAAAACGGCGGGCGAACGTGAGAGTTCTACAAAAGCTACACCAACAGCGGCCCATTTTCCGATACGGAAAACTGGCCCGGAGTCGGGCGACGCTACGGTTGGCGAATCATAGCCATTTTGCTAGGAGAACCGAAAGTTGGCTACCATACACGAGCGAATGGATTCGCATTCCGCTAAGGATGGCGAAGAATATAATCAACACGTCGACTCCCGCGGCTGGGCCTGGTTTGGCGCGGGATTGGTCCTGGGGCTGGTGGCCGTTTATTTCGGCGCCACGCGGCCTCTCTCGGGCGAGCTGGCCAGGCTCGAAAACCAGGTCGCTTCTCTCGAACGCAACGTCGGCAAGCTGGTGGGCAAACGCACGGGCGTGACTCAAACCAACGAGCTGCTCGGCGATCTGGCCGAGCAAGGCGAACGTGCTGAAGTCGCCGCCAACGCGCTGAAGAAGATTGCCGCGCTGCAAGACCAGCTCATCACTCAGCAGACCGACACCCACCAGGCAAGAGTGGCCCTGGCGGGCATGGTCGACCTGCAGCACGAGGCCCTGGCCGTCCAGGAAGAGACGGCCGACGTCTTGAAAGCGGTCGAGGCGCTCGACGCCTTGCAGCAAAAAGTCGTGGCGCAGTACCACAATATCGTGGCCGCCCGCACGGTGCTCGATGAAGTGGGCCGCGTCAGCGAGCTGGCCCGCAATGCGGCCTCGCAGACCACCAGCGCCAAGCGGGCCATCGACTCCTTGGCCGAGCTGAAGGCCAGGGCACTCGCCTCCGGCGAACGCGTGGCCACGGCCAAGCGTGTCGCGGAATCGTGGACCGCCATCCAGCAGCAGCTTGTGAACGCCGCACCTGAGATCGAGCGGGCACACCAGGTGGCCGGCTCATGGTCGGTCATTCAGCAGCAGCTCATCAGCGCCGCTCCCGAAGTTGCCACGGCCGAACACGTGGCCGGCTCATGGAAGAGCATCCAGCAGCACCTGGTCGCCGCCGCGCCGGAGCTCGATCGGGCGCGTGACGTTGGCCAGGGACTGGCGGCGCTCAAGGACGAGATCCTCTGCGGCAACGATCACCGGCAGCTCGAGGAAGCAGGAGTGGCCCTGACGGAGCTGGCTTCGATCCGCGAACGTTTGCAAAAAGAAGGCGGCCAGGTCGCGCCCGCCAAGGCCTCGCTCGACGGCCTCGTGACCCTCAAAGACAGCCTGTTGAATCGCACGGTCGATCTGGCCGACGCCGTCGAGACGCTCGAAACGCTCGGCGACCTGGAACACCAGCTTGTCGACTCGGTGCAGTCGTTCGATCGCGTCCGCCGTTGGCTGGTGGAGGTGGTCTTATTTGAGCCGGCCGTGGAGCGGGCCGCGACCATCTTGAAGCCGCTGACGGAGCTGAGCAATCTGCGTCGGCTGAATCCTGCAGAATTGCGGCAAGCCGCCCGGACGGTGGCCGATCAGCGTTCCTCA
>DASSFG010000562.1:0-7017 GCA_035694685.1 Pirellulales bacterium | reverse complement strand
TACTGCCGCGATTTGGAAGAGCAGCGACGGCGCCGACACAGTTAAACTCGATATTTATCGAGCCATGCGCGAGGAACTCGCCGGGACCAACTTGGAGCTTGACCTTCAATTGGCCTGATGCACGACGAAGACCACGACCTGCAGAGCGAGCTGCTGGCCTTCGTCGGCCGGCCGAAGTATCGTCCGGCCAAGCCGCGGCAGCTCGCGAAGAAGCTGAACGTGCCCGAACATCGCTGGCGCGAGTTCAAGCGGCTGATCAAAGACCTGGTCAAGCAGGGCAAGCTGGCTTACGCCGATAAACACCGCATTCTGCCGCCGCTGGCGTCGGCCGAAAAAACGCAGAGGCGCAAGGGCGGCGACGGTCTGGTGACCGGCGTCTTTCGCCGCAATCAGGCCGGCTTCGGCTTCGTGCGGCCAGCCGGCACTTTGCCCGGCCAGGGACGCGAGCAAGACATCTACATTGCCGCCGGCGATGCGGGCGATGCCGCCAGCGGCGATGTGGTGCTCGTGCGGCTGCTGAAGGGTGGCGGCAAAGATCGGGCATTTCGCGGGGCCATCACCGAAATCATCGAGCGCGAAACGCACCAGTTCGTGGGAGTTTATTTCGAGCGGGGCGGCAGCGGCTGGGTGCAGGTCGACGGCACCCTCTTCACGCGGCCCATCTATGTCGGCGATCCTGGGGCCAAGAACGCCCAGCCCGACGACAAGGTGGTGTTCGAGATGGTGCGCTTTCCCACGCATACGCACGACGGCGAAGGCGTCCTCACCGAGGTGTTGGGTGCGCGAGGTGGTCCGGGCGTCGATACGCTGTCGATCATTCGCGAATACAACTTGCCCGAGGCGTTTGCTGAAGACGCTCTGGAAGCCGCCCGCCACGAGGCCGAGCGCTTTGACGAGAGCGACCTTTCCGGGCGTCTCGACCTGACCACTGAGACGATTATCACCATCGACCCGGTCGACGCTCGAGATTTTGACGACGCCATCTCTTTGCGACGCGAGCCGAACGGCCATTGGACGCTGGGCGTTCACATTGCCGACGTATCGCACTTCGTCCGGCCCGGTTCGCCGCTCGATCGCGAGGCTTACCAGCGGGGCACGAGTGTCTATTTGCCCGATCGCGTGGTGCCGATGCTTCCGGAGATCATCTCCAACGGGCTGGCCAGCCTGCAGCCCGACCGCGTGCGCTACACCAAGACGGCCCTGCTCGAGTTCACGGCCGAAGGCGTGCCTGTCGGCGGTGAATTTCACACGGCGGCGATCAAGAGCAAGCGGCGATTTACCTACGAAGAGATCGATGAATATCTGGCCGAGCCGGCTGCCTGGCGATCGCGGTTGACGCCCGAAGTTGATTCGCTGGTGGCGCGGATGCACGAGTTGGCCATGATCTTGCGGCGTCGCCGGCTGGCGCGCGGCGCGCTCGAGCTGACGATGGACGAAGTCAAAGTCGATCTCGACCGCCACGGGCGCGTGGTGGGTGCTCATAAAGTGGTGAACACCGAAAGTCATCAGGTGATCGAAGAGTTCATGCTGGCGGCCAACGAGGCCGTGGCGCGGCGGTTGGCTGAGGCAGAGTGGCTGTTCCTCCGCCGCGTGCACCACTCACCCGACCCGCGAAAGTTGACGGCGCTCACTGAGTTCGTGGGCGCTTTAGGCTATGAAACGCAGAGCTTACAGAGCCGCTTCGAGCTGCAAAAGCTGCTCCGCCGGGCGCACGGTCAGCTCGAGCAACAGGCAGTGAACTACGCCTTGCTGCGCAGCTTGCAGCGGGCCGTTTATAGCCCGGAGGAAGAGGGGCACTTTGCGCTCGCCAGCGATTGCTACTGCCACTTCACCTCGCCCATCCGCCGTTACCCCGATCTGACCATTCATCGTCTGCTGGAGCTTTTGCTGCGCGGCGGCAAGCCGCGCAACGATTTCTCCGAGTTGGCCGTGCTGGGCGAGCATTGTTCCGAGCGCGAGCAGAGGGCCGAAGAAGCCGAGCGCGAGTTGACCAAGGTGAAGCTCTTGAATTATCTCAGCCAGCGGATTGGCGAAGAAATGGATGCGGTAATTACCGGCGTCGAGCAGTATGGTCTCTTCGCGCAGGGAATTGAGCTGCCGGCCGAGGGACTGATTCACGTCACCTCGCTGGCTGACGATTATTATCAGTACGATCGTCGCAGCCACACGCTGTCGGGCCGGCGTTCGGAAAATCAGTTTCGCCTGGGCGACCGCGTGCGCGTCGTGGTGGCGCAAGTCGACGTCGATCGCCGGCAGCTTGATTTCCGGCTCGTCAGCCATCGTGGCCGGGCGAACGACAATACGCCTGCCGCCCAACCTCGAGAGGGTAAACGAGGGGCAGGCTCATTGCGCGAACGCGCCGATGGAAAGACGCCCACTGAAGGGCGAAAGAAGAAATCAGGCAACGCCAGCAGGAGCAAGCGACGGAAGTAGGCACCGTGGCATCTTTCGGCACGCTGATTGCTTGCCGCAGCATGCTGAGTTACGGATGATCATCGAAAGCCTTAGGAGTGTATCTGCCGCAGCGTCTGATGGCCACGGCCGAACAATTTTGCAATGCCGATCGAACGCCGGTCGATTGGTTTCTATTGCTGGGCGGCCAAGGGCCTGAATTGAAGGCGGCTTTGCAACGGCTCGGCCTATCGCCTGACCGCATCATCTCGCCACCTGACTTTGACGGCGAAGTGTTTACGTCTTCATTAGCACACGCTTGGCATATTCTCGAACAGTCGCCCGATTTCACGCCGGGGGCACGAGTATTGATCGCGCAGGCCGGATCAGGCCTGCGCATCGCCGCCGCAACGTACTGTTGGGGCGAAGACGATTAAAGCTACCAATCATGCCGCAACCCAATGAAGCGGCCGCTCAGATCCCAAACCCAAGCCTGGTCAGCAATTAGAAAGGCGGCTGCTCATGGGCGAACCAACGGGCCGCTTTCAGCGTAAAGCGATTTTAGCTCGGCCACCTCTTTAGTTCCTTCGCAAAAGTGGTTAGGTTTCGAGTAAAACCAGGAGAATTGAGAAGTTTCGTTGAGGGATGCCGTCATGGACGAGCAAACGAAGAACGCATCTGTATCTGACAGGCCATTACCCGTTTTAGCGCCCAATAAGTCAGCCGCCAACGATGGCCAGGCGACGGCTAGTCCTACTGCCTTTTACCTGGCAGGCGTCGGCGCGTCGGCCGGTGGGCTAGAGGCGCTGGAAGCCTTCTTTGGACAAATGCCGCCCAACTCCGGACTGGCATTCGTTGTCATCCAGCATCTTTCGCCCGACTTCAAGAGCCTGATGGATGAGCTGCTCTCGCGGCGCACCGAGATCGCCGTGCGCCGCGTCGAGGACGGCATGGTGGTTGAACCCAACACCATTTACCTGATGCCCCCGCGGAAGGAAATGATTATCTCGAGCGGCCGGCTGCTGCTGACCGACAAAGATCCGTCGAGTGCGTTAAGCCTGCCGATTGACACGTTTTTCCGCTCGCTCGCGCAGGACTTTGGCGAGCGCGCGATTGGCATCGTTTTGTCGGGCACCGGCAGCGACGGCTCTCGCGGCATCCGCGCCATTCACGAGGCCGGCGGTCTGGTGATTTCACAGTCCGAGGAAACAGCCAAATTCGACGGCATGCCACGCAGCGCCATCGACACAGGCGTCGTCGATCTGGTCTTGCCGCCCGCGGCCATGGCAGAAGCCCTGGTGAATTATATCAAGCCCCCCTTGCACGGAGTGAAGAAAAAACCCGCCAACGAGAAACTGGCCGCGGAGGACGGCATGAACGCCGTCTTTAGCTTGCTGAGGGCCGAGTGCGGCATCGACTTCTCGCATTACAAACCGAATACCGTGTTGAGGCGAATCGACCGCCGGCTGCAGCTCAATCGGTCGTTGCACTTGGACGAGTACGTCGAGCAGCTTCGCGGCGATCCACGCGAACTGAACCTGCTTTACAAAGACTTGCTGATCGGGGTCACGCGGTTCTTCCGCGACCCCGACCTCTTCGCACGGCTCGAATCAGACATCCTGCCCAAGATATTGGCGAAGGCCCCGGCAAATGAGGAACTGCGTGCCTGGGTAGCGGGCTGTGCGACGGGCGAAGAGGCGTACTCGCTGGCCATCCTGTTTCACGAGTTGCTTGAGGCCGACAAGCGGCCATTGAACGTCAAAATCTTCGCCACCGACGTACACCGCTCCAGCTTGGAGTTTGCCAGCCTCGGCCTGTACGACGAATCGGCCCTCACCGAGGTTTCTCCGGAGCGGCTGGGGCGATATTTTTCCAAACAGTCTGCAGGCTATCAAATATCGCAAGATCTGCGAAAGATGATCGTCTTTGCCCCGCACAACGTGATCAAGGACGCTCCCTTTACCAAGCTCCATTTGATTACCTGCCGGAATTTGCTTATCTATCTGCAAACCGCCGCGCAGAAAAAGGCGGTCTCGCTGTTCCACTTTGGACTGAATACTGGCGGCATTCTGGTGCTCGGGCCCAGCGAAGGGCCGGGCGAGTTGGCCGACGAGTTCGAGACGCTCGACGGCCATTGGAAGATTTACCGCAAACGCCGCGACGTGCGCTTGCCGACCGATATGCGGTTGCCGCTCTCGCCGCTCATCCCACAAGTTCAGCTCGGGGCGGCGCTGCGGCCGACGCGGTCCACTTTTCCCGATCCTAACCTGCTGAAGGCCTATGACGAACTGCTGGGCGCCTACGTACCGCCCAGCTTTCTGGTCACGGCGCAACGCGAGCTGCTGCACACGTTTGCCGGCGCCGGAAAATATCTGTCGGTGCCCGACGGCCGGCCGTCTCCCGACGTGCTGGACCTGGTCGATCACGACTTGCGGCTGGCCATTGCGGGAGCGTTGCAACGGGCAGCCAAAGAGGGTACGGCCATTTCCTACGGCGGGGTCGTGCGGCGGGCGGGCGAAACGGAAGAACGCCTCAAGGTCTGCGTGCGTCCATTCGGCATCAAGAGCACCGGCGAAACGTTCTTCCTGATCTCGCTCGAGCCGGAGTTGAGGCAACCGGAGCCGATCGAGCCGATCAGCTTGCTCGACCTCGGCGCGGCTTCTCAAAAGCGGTTGCACGAGTTGGAGGACGAGCTCCGCTATACGAAAGAGAACCTGCAAGCCACGGTGGAAGAGATGGAAACCACCAATGAGGAGTTGCAGGCCACCAACGAGGAGCTCGTCGCTTCGAATGAAGAACTGCAAAGCACGAACGAAGAGCTGCACTCGGTCAACGAGGAGCTGTATACGGTCAACGCCGAGTATCAGCGGAAAATCACCGAGCTTACCGAGTTGACCGACGACATGGACAACCTGTTGCGCAGCACCGACGTTGGCACTATTTTCTTGGACCGCGATTTGTTGATCCGCAAATTCACCGCCAAGATCGCCCACGCATTTCAATTGTTGCCACAGGACGTGGGCCGACGCATCGACAGCTTTGCGCACAACATCCTGCACGACGGCCTGCTCGACGACGTCCGCCGCGTTCTCGAAACCGCAGAGCCGTGCGAGCGCGACGTGCAAGATCGCTTCGGCGAGTGGTTTCTGCTGCGCATTTTGCCATATCGCACCAAAGGCGTGGTCGAAGGAGTAGTGGTGACCCTGATCGCCATTTCTCGGCTGAAGATGACGGAGCAGGAATTGCGGCGGCTCTCGAAGGTGTTTATGGACGGCGCCGATCCGATCATCATCGAGGACCTTTCGGGACGCATTGTCGACTTGAATCGTGAGGCCGAGCGGGCCTACGGCTGGTCTCGCGAGGAGCTTTTGGGCAAAAACACGTTTGTTCTGGTGCCGTCGGAACGCGAAGAACAAGTGGCCGCGCTGCGCGAGCGGTGCCGAGCGGACGATTCCGTGCGAAACGTCGAGTCGCTGCGGCGCGACCGCTCGGGCAAGGTGTCTCCGGTGCTCATCACGCTTTCGTTGTTATACGACGATGCGGGGCAGCCTGCGGCGATTGCCAGCATCTCCAAAGACATCACCAAACTAAAGCAGGCCGAAGCGGAAGCCCGCGAGGCGGCCGACCGCCGAGACCAGTTCCTGGCCGTCCTTTCGCATGAGCTGCGCAATCCGCTGGGCGCCATACTCAATGCAACCCACTTGCTCGATCGCGTCGGCGGCGACCCTGAGCGTCCATCCGCCAACGCCTGTGCCGTCGTGGAAAGGCAAGCCAAGCAAATGGCGCGGCTGCTCGACGACTTGCTCGATGTCTCGCGGGTCACACAGGGAAAAATTCACATTCGCAACGAAGTGGTCGACTTGCGGGCAATCGCCGAAGAGGCGGTCCAAGTGGCTCAGCCGCTGATGACAAGTCACGGGCACACGCTCATCCTGGAGCTGTCAGAGCAGCCGATTTACGTCGAAGGAGACGCGGCGCGCTTGCTGCAGGTTCAGGAGAATCTCCTGGAGAACGCGGCCAAGTATACGCCCTCCGGCGGGACGATTCGGTTCTCGCTGCACGTGGCTGACGGCCAAGCCGTGTTGCAGGTCAGGGACAACGGCGTGGGCGTTTCGCCGGAAATGCAGAGCAAGATTTTCGATCTGTTCGTACAAGCGCCACAGGCCCCGGGCCGCAACGACGCCGGCATGGGAATCGGGCTCACCTTAGTACGGTCGATCGTTGAGCTTCACCAAGGGCACATCGCCGTACGCAGCCAAGGTCTCAACCAGGGCAGCGAATTCGAGGTCAGGTTGCCGCTGACTCAAAAGGCGCCCGCGCCTCGGAATGCGCCTGCGCCGGCGCTCGAGGCCGGCGTGAAGGTGTTGATCGTTGAAGACAATGCCGATAACCGAGAGATCCTGGAATCGCTCTTGAGGATCGACGGCTACGACGTGCAGGCGGCGCCGGACGGCCTGCGCGGGTACGCGGCGATTGTGGCCGACCGTCCGGACGTGGCCCTTGTCGACATCGAACTACCGGGCATCAACGGCTATCAACTTGCTCAAAAGGTCCGCACCGAGCTGGGCGACCGCTCGATTCGGCTGGTCGCCCTGACCGGTTACGGACGGTCGGTCGACCGCGAGG
>DASSFG010000561.1:0-4845 GCA_035694685.1 Pirellulales bacterium | reverse complement strand
TCGATGCGCATAAAGGGTTCAGGGTTTAGGGTTCAGGGTTCAGGGGTGATCGTCGTTTAACCGCAGGGCCAACGGCCCGCGCGGGGCCATGCTTCTTGCGGGCCGCTGGCCCTGCGGTTAAACGATGCTTCCGCTTGCGCGTCGCCGGGTACCCTCTGGGTGCCTGAACCCTGAATCCTTCTACCTTTTGTCGATCGGTCCGAATTCGTGCGTCAAGCGAGGTGGCGAACCGGCCAAATGCCGCGAGAGAATGGCATAGCGCCGTTGGCCGATGAGCTCGCTGGGTGAGGCAAAAACGCGGCTCAACTGCTCCTGATCGGCCAGCGCGATCGTATGTCCCTCGGGCCGCGCGGCCCGGTGCGAGACAATCACCAGCTTGTAATCGCCAGGCCGCGGCGCCACCAATTGAAACTGGCCTGTGTCGTCGGTGCGGGCCACCGCCGCGCCCAACGATCGCAATTCGTCGGCGTCCGCGGTAGGATCTTCTTCTTTGTCGCCCGGACGCAGGCCACGAGCGGCAATTTTGTGAGCGGGTTTTTTGCCCTCGGGCAGCGCAATAATCGTGGCTCCTGCGTCGGGCAAGGACTGGCCCGGCGAGAGCGAATAGAGCACGTATCCGTCCAGAGGCACGGGCTCGGCGTCCGCGGTCTTGACTTCGGCGGAGGGCTTACTCGCCGCGCCGCCCGACCGGCCGATCGCCAGTCCCGCAAAGAAAGCGATCGTCACGGCGACAACGGCCAGCGCCGCTTGCGCATAGATCGCTTTGCGAGTCAGCACCAGTACCGTGCCATCGTGGCCCTGGCGCCCGCGGCGCACGGTGGATGTTCGAGGGTCCGGCGGAGGCGGCGCCGGCAAGCGAGCGTCGACGGCGACGATGGGCGGGATCGGCGGCGGCGTTGCCGCGGCCGGCAAAGCCGGAGCAAACTGCCCGAGCGGTGGTGGCAGGGGCGGTGTGGACTGTCGAGCGGGTGCCGTTCTTGGAGGTGCGGGTTCGCTTTCCGTGAGCAGCCGAAGCACGTCATCGAACGCGGCGTCAGCGGACGGCACCGGGGCCGGCGCTTTCTCGGACCCGATCGAAGACGCAACAATCGCCGGTGCTTCGGCGGCGCCGGGTAACTCGGTGTTAATCACCGGCGGCGGCTGGTCACCTGCCGGGGGCGCGTTAGGCACGACGTTCGGCAGTCCGCACTTGGGGCAGGCTACGGTTGTGCCGGCTTTTCGCTGTGCAACGCTGAGCCTGCGGCGGCAATGGGAGCAGGTAAATTGAACCGGCATCGACAGGCTGCGCGTGGAAATGGCCTTTGTTCCGACCCTTCCAGCCTAGCTCAAGTTAATTAAAATGGCCAGCGTTCTTGACTTTTTCCACCGATTCATAAAATCGCACCATGCTTCACCGTCGTGGTCTGACCCTCGTTGAATTGCTTGTCGTCATAGCGATCATCGCCGTGCTGGTGGCCTTGCTGCTGCCCGCGGTGCAGTATGCACGCGAGTCGGCCCGGCGAGCGGACTGCCTCTCGCATTTGCGGCAGATCGGCATTGCCGTGCACCAATATTACGACGCCAACAACGGCAAGTTTTTCTTGCACCATCCGTTCGATGCCGACGTGATCTCTCAGGTCGGGCTCAGCGAGTCGTTCGCCGAAATCTACTGGGAGGACAAGCTCATGCCGTTTATCGGCGGTGCCCAGGAGGCCAACGAGCAGCTTGCCAAACAAGGCAAGTGGGGCGCCAGCGAGGCCATTTATCGCTGTGCCGACGATCTCTCGTTGCGGGCGCCCTTTGTCGATCCCGCGAGCGGCCAGGTCGACGGCATCGTCAACCGCACCAGCTACCTGATGAACTCGCAGTTGAGCCACAAGACGCGGCGGTATGGCCAATGGAACCTCTTGCGTTTCATCCGCGAAGTCGGAACCTCAAACTTCTTGGCCTTCTCCGAGCGCGACGTCGACGGCCTCACGGTCGCCTCCGGTGCCGATCCCCGGCAAGACGATTATGACATCTGGCTCGGCACCAACATCTTCCAGCCTTGGATTGCCTGGCGGCGTCATGGCGAACGGGCCAATTATCTTTATCTCGACGGTCATGCCAAGACGCTCGATTGGAGTGTCGCCGTCATCGACATGTTTCCCGACAAGAACGTCTTCACCGACGACATGAGCTACCCGTAGTTATGCCCGTCATCACTCAAAATGCGGCTCCGCCGCAGACGAAAGCGGCGATGAATCGCCGCACTCCAAAAGACTACTCCGCGGTGGCGAACAGATCGCGGGCAAAGCGAGCAGCGGTGTCCCACTTCTCCGCCGCGGCGTTGAAGTCGACCTTCATGGCGCGGATGGTGTTCGGCGTCGCCACGCGAAGCGGCACGTCGACTTTTTCCGAGAGCGGTATCTGCGCGCTGGGGCCCTTGGCCAACTTGATTTCCACTTCGGGCGTCAAGAGATAATCGACGAGCCTCTTGGCTTCGGCCTCGTTCGGTGCGCCGCGGACGATGGACAGCGTATTGGGAATGAAGAGCGTGCCCATGCCGCCCTCTTGCTGGTCGGGGTAGACGATCGCGACCGGCCGGGCCGATTCGACCTCAACGATGGCGTCGTCAGTGTCGGTAAAACCGAATGCCAACTCCCCGGCCGACACGGCCGTGGCCACTTGCTTGTTGCCCGAATAAATGCGCACGCCCCGGTCCTTCATCGTCTGCAGCAATTCCTTCGCTTTTTCGTCGCCCAACTGTGCGAAGAGGCAAGCAACGTGCGTGGCCGTGGTGCCGAACAGCGGCTTGGCCAGGCCGCACCGGCCGCTCCATTTTTCGTCGGTCAGGTCGTAGATCGAGCTGGGCCGTTCCTCCTCGGGCAGCAAGTCGGTGTTGACGATGATCACGCGCGCTCGAGCGGCAAAGCCATGCCAGAGATGCTCGGGCGAACGGTACATGGCCGGATAGCGTTCGGCGAGCTTCGGCTTGTACACCGCCAGCAGGCCGCGTTGTTCCAAACGCAACGTGTTGAGGATCTCGTTGTTCCAGAAGACGTCGCAACGCGGACGCTCGCCCCCCTCCGCGATGATTGCTTGCGTCAGCCCGAGGGTTTTGGTCGATTCGGCGTCGAACTTGGCTAGCGGTTTGATGCCGGTGGCCTGCTCGAAGTCGTCGAGAATAGGCTGCGAAAACTCGGCGTCCAGGGCCGAATAAACGACGACCTCGTTCGAGTGCGAGCTCAGGCAGCCGCCGGCCAAAAGCGATGCCCAGGCAAGTAACAAATGCTTTTTCATGAATGACTCCGGTGGTACTGCTCGGTCGTTTAACCGCAGGGCCAACGGCCCGCGCGCAGGGAAAAATCGCGCGGGCCGCACCCAGAGGGTACCCGCCTGCGGTTAAACGATGAGACCGTGCAATTGGTTGCGGCCAGCGGCCGTGCCAGGGCGTTCCCTACCGAGCGCTGTCGCCCCTCAACCCGGAACATTAAGCTTTGACAAAGCACTCGTGTAAAACCCCTTGGAAAGCGTTAAGCTAACCGTGACGTTCATCGGTCATCGTAGCAGCTTGTTTCGCAGGTGAGGAGGCATCCGTCATGGTTCGCCGCATGCGGAGAGGATTCACGCTCGTGGAGTTGTTGGTGGTATTGGCGGTCATTGGCATGCTGGTGGCCTTATTGCTGCCTGGAGTGCAGGCGGCACGCGAGGCTGGCCGGCGCTCGCAATGTCTGAACAATCTGCGGCAGATGGGCATAGGACTGGCCAACTACGAGTCGGCCCTGCGCGGTCTGCCGCCGTCGATCGTGCTCAGCGGCGCAGGCAATACGGTGACCTGGAACGGCGGCTGGAGCGTGCAGGCCCGCATCTTGCCGTACATGGAACAGAATCCCTTGTTCGGCATCTGCAACTTCAGCATCAACAAGGAAGACCCGACGAACCAACCGGCCATCGGGCAAAACGTGCCGGTCTATCTCTGCCCGAGCCTGATACAAACGCAGGTTTCAACGCACGACTACGGCCAGTCCGGGGTGACCGGCTACGGCGTATGCATGGGCGATTGGTTTGTCTGGGGCGGCTTCAACGGGCCGCAAAACCGTAGCGCCTTCGGTCCCAATCGTAGCCGGCGGTATGCGGATTTCCGCGACGGCCTGAGCGAGACGTTGGCCATTGCCGAGGTGAAGACCTATCAGCCAATCTACATCTGCGACGACACTCAGTTGTCGAACGTCAATAACCCCAACAACATCCCTCTTCCTACGGCCGACTACTTGGCGGTGGCGCCGGAGTATTTGGGTGGCTGTCGGCTGTACGCGCTGGCGCACACCGAATGGTCGGACGGCAATTGCCACGCCAGCGGTTTCAACACCGCCTGGCCGCCGAATAAGACTACGCTCGGCACGCCGGATATGAGCCTGGACATCGACGTGCAAGGCGCGAACGAAGAGCAGGGTGGGCCGACCTTCGGCGCGATCAACTCTCGCAGCTTTCATCCTCAAGGAGTCAACACGCTGATGTGCGACGGCAGCGGACACTTTATTTCCAGCCAGATCGACGGCCTGATTTGGCGCGCCCTCGGCACCGTGAGCGGCGACGAAGCGCTCACCGACGGCGCCTTTTAACCCTTTGGAGTGCGGCGATTCATCGCCGATTTCTTCGCTCGCGAAGCGACGTTTCTTGCCCACGATTCATTAGCACAGAGCCAAAATAGCCCGAATCGTCGTTAATTCTGCGACGCGAAAACGGTCAATACATCGACCGGCGGGCCGTGCTGGGTCGGCTCGCTGCATTGCGAAAGCGTGTGGCACAGCCGCCCTCGGCTGTGTCAGCCGCCTCCAGCGGCGTTGACCGGGTCCCAGCCGAGGGCGGCTGTGCCACACGCTT
>DASSFG010000560.1:0-4312 GCA_035694685.1 Pirellulales bacterium | reverse complement strand
CACGACGCCTTGAACACCGAAGAGGGCCAACGCGAGATGCTCGCCTTCGCCGGCTATACGCCCGACAAGCACGTGTTGGCCGTCGGCACCCATCACAACCGCTCCGATGCTCCGCGCCGCCAGCGGATGCAGGCCGTGGCCTCGGCCGACCCGATGGACCGCCGCCGTTGTGTGGTGCTGGTGCCGTACACGGGCAGCATCGAGCCGGAGTGCGAAGAAGCGCTCAAGGAGCTCGAGCGCCGCGGCTATGCCGTGCGCCGCGTGCGCGGCTTCGCCGCCATCGACCAGGCACGCAACCAGTTGGCCACCGACGCCATGATCGACGGCTATGAAGAAACGCTCTGGATCGACTCGGACATCGGCTTTCATCCCAACGACGTCGACCGCCTGCGCTCGCACCAGCAGCCGATCGTTTGCGGCATCTACCCGCAAAAAGGCAAGCGTTCGCTGGCTTGCCACGCGCTCATCGGCACTCCGCACCTGAAGTTTGGCAAAGACGGCGGCCTCAACGAAATACTTTACGCCGGCACCGGCTTCTTGCTCATTCGCCGCGAGGTCTATCTGCGCATGCAGCGCGAGCTGGACTTGCCGGTTTGCAACGAGCGGTTCGGGCACCCGATGGTGCCTTATTTTCAGCCGCTGGCGCACGTCGACGAAGACGGCGCGTGGTATTTGGCTGAGGACTATGCTTTTTGCCAGCGGGCGCGGTCCTGCGGCTATCGCATTCTGGCCGACACGACCATCCGCCTGTGGCACATTGGCAAGCAGCGCTACGGCTGGGAAGACGCCGGCGTCGACCGTCAGCGCTACCCCGCCTTCACCCTCCATCTCGAAGGCCAGCCCGAAGTACTCAAGCGCGATTGACGAGGTTAACGCGCTTGACGGTTCGGCGGGTTGCCTGTGAGAACCGTGGTTGCTCGGCCGCGGTCAACGAACAAGAACCGGAGATCGTGGCCTAGCAGTGAGTTGGTCTGTAGGGTGGGACAAGCGAGCTTGCGAGCGCCGGCCCACCATTCTCGGCGATAGGTGGTGGGCCGGCGCTCGCTCCGCTCGCTTGTCCCACCCTACATTCACCGCTCGGAAGGTACCGAGACCAGCTCCTGAAAGAGATCGAGATAGGCGGCGGCGATTTTTTTCAGGTCGTGGTGCGCTTCTATGTGTGTGCGAGCCGCGGCCGATAAGCGGCGACGCAATGGTTCGTCTTCGAGCACGCGCCCGAGCGCCTCGGCCAGTTGCCGCTCGTCGTCGTGATCCAACAATAGCCCGTTCTCCTCATCTTCGACGACGTCGACAATCCCCGGCACGCGGGTAGCCACCGGGCAGAGGCCGCTGGCCATCGCCTCCAAGAGCGCGTTCGGGCAGCCCTCGCTCGGCGAGGGCAGTACATACACGCCGGCACGACGGTGTACGTTCGGCACGTCGCTCACCTGCCCGAGAAACTCGACGTTGCGCAGATCCTCGCGTCGCACGGTCTGGTGCAATTCGTCCCCCAAGGGGCCGCCGCCGCCCATCAGCAACCGATAACGGCCATCGCCATTCAGCAGCTTCCAGGCGCGGAGCAGAACGTGCGGGTTCTTGGCGCTCACCAGCCGCGAAAGAAAGAGTACACTCCGCCCACGCTCCGCATCGTTGTCGGCCACGGGCACAAACTGATCCAGATCGACGCCGTTGGTGAATCGCACGATCGTGTCGTCTCGACAGCCGAGCGTTCGCAGCTCGTTTCGTCCCTGTTCGGAAAGCGCGACGAAACGCGAGTTACTTGTCACAAGTCGGCGTAGGATCGCACTACCACGGGCAGCGATGATCTGCTGCACGTCGCCAAGCGGCCCCGTCGAGGCCGCAAACGCGAGCGACGGACGGCCTATGAGGCGGCTGACCATGCCCGTCGCGACGGACTCCCAGGGAAGCTGTCCGGCGACGATCACGTCGTATTGCCGCGCGCGCCATAGAAGCTGCAGGCCGAGGCTGGCAATAAAGGTCGCGCCGAACAACGGCCCCAGCGAGGCCGTACGAATGACGCGGTGGATATGGACGCCTTCGACCGTTTCATGCGTCGGGGCGCCGGGGACCGGGCGGGTGAGCACAAAGCAGTTGTGCCCTTGAGTTGTCCAATAGGCCGCCAGCCGCAACAAACTCCGTTCGGAACCGCCCACCACCGGGTGAAAATGTGCGGTGCAAATCGCAATCCGCAACGGCCTCATGCTAAAATCCGAGACTTAGTGAGACAGAGATATAAAATGAACCACAAAGGCACAAAGAAAAAGGAACGTGAGGAGATGACGAACAAACCCATTCCACTAGAAACGAACCAACTTGCGAAAAAAGCAGTTGACGCGGCGTTCAAGGTCCATGCTTCCTGTCTTCGATGCCCAATTGCTTACCTATTTTAAGTTGACGGGATGTCGCTTGGGCTTAATCATCAATTTCAACGTCCCCCTCATCAAAGACGGCATCAAGCGATTCGTCCGTTGATCCTTTGTGTCTTCGTGTCTTTGTGGTCTCCTTCTCTTCGTAGTTGTTTGCCGCCCAGAGCTTTTTTAGCAGCGCATGTCCGGCGGGGTCGGCTTCTTTTAGCTCGGAGCGGACAAAGGGATAAAAATCGTTGGTGCCGAAGTAGGCTTCGCTGGATTCGGCAAAGTACTCCATCGGGTTGGTCAACGCATAGTGTCGCTCGCGTCGGCCGTTGACGTGGAGCACTGCATCGTAAGTCTTAGCGGCTTTCGTGCCTTCAAAGGCGGCACGCACTTCAGTGTTTTCGAAGCCATCCTCGAGAAACTGATGATGGTAGCCATGCGCCAATTCGTGAAACACCATCCATGGTTGGTCGTGCGTCCAAATCAAAAAGTTCTTGGCATTGGCCAGTTCGACGGATCGGGCCTTCGCGGGGTTCATATCGTGCTCGCTGAGCCAGCCGGGATCGGGATGGTAGCACATGCAGGGATGGTGCGGCTCAGCCTCCTCGACCCAAATGACAATCTTCCGCAGTTGATCGACCGCGGCTGGCGGCACGTTGCGCACGATTAAATAAAGCTGCTGTCGCAAGAGGGCCAGCGTATCGGTGCAAAGCTGCTCCTCGCGCTGGCGGAACCCCTTGTTGACCCACACCTGCCAACCCTCGATCGTCTCCGGAGAATACGCCTCGGTCGGCTCATACTTGGCGGTTGATTCGTCCGCCTGAGCAACCAATCCAGAAACCACAAAGACACCAAGACAACAAGGAAAGAAACAGCTAAATCTCCCGGACCGGAACATGCAAATACCTGGCCTTTGTGCCTTGTGAGTTTATACCGTGCGCGGCAGGAAAAGAGTCCATGGCCGCCGCCGTGGGGCGGCTTGCCAAGCCGTCTGCGCGCCGATGGCCTGGCAGGCCGCCCGACGACCAACAATGCCCCACCTTGAGCCGCGCCAAGTATACATCCACCGAACTTACAACGTCGGGCCGATGCTCCAGGGGGCGAACTCTTCCTCGCCGATGCCAAGCGCTTCGCTCTTGGTCTTCGCCCCGCTGGCGACTTCGAGCACATACTCAAAAATCCGCCGCCCGACTTCTTCCACCGATACCCCGTCGAGAATCACGCCTGCGTTGATGTCCATGTCGTCGATCATCTGCTCATACATCGGCGTGTTGGTGGCGATCTTGATCGACGGCGAGGGCTTGCAGCCAAAGCAGCTCCCGCGGCCCGTGGTAAAAGCAATCACGTTGCAGCCGCCGGCCAGCAAGCCCGTGACGCTGACGGGGTCAAAGCCGGGCGTGTCCATGAAGACAAAGCCTTTGCTGGTGATTCGCTCGCCATACAGATAAACGCCCGAGAGGGCCGTCGAGCCGGCCTTTGTCACCGCACCCAACGACTTCTCGTAAATCGTCGTCAGTCCGCCTTCCTTGTTGCCTTGTGAGGGATTGTTGTCGAGCACCGTGCCAAACATGCCGGCATAGTGCTCCCACCAGCGAATTCGCTCAATGAGCTTCTCGCCGATGGCCCGTGTTTTCGATCGCCGCGTGAGCAGATGCTCGGCCCCATACACTTCGGAAGTCTCAGCCAGCACCGCGGCGCCGCCGGCGGCTACCAGCAGGTCGCACGCCACGCCTAAGGCGGGATTGGCCGTAATGCCCGAGCTGCCGTCGGAACCGCCGCAATTCAAGCCCAGCACGATTTCGCTCGCCGGAATTGGCTCGCGCCGCACGTCATTGACGACGGGCAGCATTTTTATGATCTCGCGGTGGGCCGCCTCGATCGTTTTCGCCGTGCCACCGCATTCTTGCATGGTCAGGGCCGGCGGCCGCTTGGCCGGCGTGCCGTTGAGTTGCACCAGC
>DASSFG010000559.1:0-4720 GCA_035694685.1 Pirellulales bacterium | reverse complement strand
GGAACTGGAATTGTCGGCCTGCGTGGCGGCGGTTCCCAATGGAGAACCGTGGTGCAAGCTGCCTCGGTCACGTTGAGCGGTTCAGCGCCGTACTAGTGTGCGGAGCTGTTTGATGATTTCGCCGTCCGTAGCGTCGCTTATTGCCGCCAGGTAATCGATCGCCGGATTGGCAAACCGCCCTAGCCGATGGAGCTCGTTGACTACGTTGGCTTCGTCTTCTAAGAGACCGGCGTCGCGGGCCTTGGCCAGGTCCGTCAGGCGGTGGGCCACTTCAGTCATCAAGATCTCCATTCGCCCGACAAGCACCCGTACAATTTCGTCGGGGGCAGGATCGACTGTGAGCGGAATCACCTCGTCAGTCAATCGCCGCGGAACGAGGTAAAACAGCCTCGCGCCCGGCTCGCGGAACCAACTCGACCGCCAAGTGTCGATCATGGCCCGCGCTTCTTTTTCATAGAGGCCAGCGGCCGTCAGGACTGCCGCCATCCGATCGCCAAGTTGGTCGGCGGTTGTCGTCGTCTCAGGCACCTGCATCTCCACGGCGGCGTGGCGTGGCAGTTTTGAGTATTCGCGGAAGTGTAAACCACTGTCGTCGATTATGACCATGAAGAGGCCGTCGATTGACTCCGGGCCGTCATTGACCGCTCGGAACCGGCCGCCTGACAAGTGCTCAAGGCGGACCGGCAGCGAGAAATCACCTGCTCCGCGATAGAAAAGAAACTTTTCACAATGTTTTTCGCCGCCGTCATCGGTCACTTCAACGATCGCCGAGTCGGTCTGACGCGCGCAGCCGTATCGCTCGTCGCCTTCGACGGCGGGCAGTCCTGGTGAACTCGCGCTATCCGATTGCGGCCGAATGTCGAAGTGCCAGGTGAGTGCCGAGTCCGCCGCGTTTGGTGCATCCGCGAAGCCATTGCTTGCTGCGCTTTCGGCGGGCGGATAGAACTCCGTCAGCGATCCGCTCGGGAAGTCGACATGGGCCTCGACCGTGCGCGGCCGTTCGGTGTAGAAATAGGTCACCGGCGTTTCCATCCGTTGCTTTGCGATCAGCTCGCCTTTGGTCAGCATCCGCCAAAGGGGCTTGCGGACGAACGGCGGCAACTCCTCGCCGATCACGGAGCGAAAGGCGAGTTGCGTTCCGTCCGGGGCTGAAAAGTTCGTGAACGTCCCCCACTCATGGACGACAAACGCCTTACCGGAGGCCGTATCGGGCGATCCTTGTTGAGGAGCCTCGCTTCGTTTGCTCGTGCCGGCGAGACCCCCAGCGAGACCAACCGCACCGCCGATCACTAAAACGGCCAATCCTAGGGTTATTCGCATCGCAGTCTCCTTTGAAAATGGGCCATAACTCGCCCCAAGTAAGTAGACTGGCAGGGAGATGTTACTATGGCCAAAGAAAATTTTCGCAACCAATTATTAACTTCGGCGATTGGCTCTACTAATAAGTGAGGCCTCGTTTTTCACCACCGAAGGATGCCGGATGACCGACGGGCAACTGGTGCGCCAGACCCTGGCCGGGCACAGTTCCGCCTATGAGGAGCTCGTGCGCCGCTGGTCCCCGCGCATTCTGGCATTTTGTCATGCCAAGGTCCGGTCGAGCCATTCGGCGGAAGACCTTGCTCAAGAAGCATTGCTACGCGGATATCGTTCGCTCGCCACATTGTCGGAGCCTGACAAGTTTGGCTGTTGGCTGCACGGCATCGCACTGCGGACCTGTCTGGACTGGCTGAAACGCAAAGAGAACCAGCAAACTCGCTTTTATGCTGGTACTGCTGAGGAACACTTGGCGGCACACGGCCACCCGCCGCTCGAGCGGTTGGCAAGAGAAGAGCAAACCGAGTCGTTGCTGGCCGCAGTCGAAGCGTTGCCCGACGAGTGCCGCGAGGTCGTCATGCTCTATTATTATCAAGACGTAACTTACCTTGAGATCGGCGACATGCTGGGGGTTTCGGCAGCGACGGTGAACGCGCGACTGACCAAGGCCCGCAAACTATTGCGTGAGCAAATGACCCACTTTGGAACTTGACCACGATGGACTGCCAGCAAGCCTTGAATGAGATCGGACCGTTGGTCGATGGCGAGTTGCCGGAGTCCGGACGGCCGGCGCTGGAAGCACATCTTGCGGATTGTGGCAGTTGTCGCACGGCCTACGAAGAGCTGCTGCTGGCTGATGCGGCGCTGGCGCGGGCGTTTCGACCTCGGCGTCGGGCCGCGGCAAATCTGGCTGACCGCACCATCGAGCACTTGCGCAGCGAGCAGTTGCGCAATGGGGGTGCGCCACAACGGTGGTTACGGGCCTGGACCGTACCGCTGGTGGCTGCCGCCGCTGGGTTCTTGTTGGCCGTGGTCGTCTTTCGTGCCGGCGGTGAGCGACAAGTCGCACAGATCCCGGCACCGCTGGCAAGACTGGCATTGGCTACCGGGCCGACGGAGGTCCGTACGGTGCCGAACGTGGCCTGGCTGGGTTGTCCGACGGACGGCCCCATCGCCGCCGGGTCTGCGGTGCGCACCTCGGATGCTGCGCGCTGTGAAATCGAGGCCAGCGATGGTACGCAGATTCGTCTCGATGCCGGCACGCTCGTCGAGCTGCCGACACCACGGTGCGTCCGCCTGACTCACGGCGAGCTCTACTCGGCGATTCCCGACGACGGAAAGCAATTCAAGATCGAGTTGCCCGGCGCCGTCATCGCGGCCACACAAGGGAAGTTCGACGTCTCGTGTACACCGGGCGAAGCATCGTTGACGGTGGTCGAGGGAGCGGCCGACGTGGCGTGCAAAAGCGGTACACGTAACGTGGCGGCAGGGCAGCGGGTGCGGTTGGTCGACGGGCGACTGCAAGAGACCGACGCCGTCGTCGATCCGTTACAAGCGACGGCCTGGGTCAACGAATTGCTGTTGCTCAAAGGTCCGGAAAATCCAGAGCTTGTGGAACGCTTGAACGATATCTTGGCGCAGATCGGGCATGCGAAGATCAGTTATTTGTATGAGGACGAAATTCGCCGGCTTGGCAGCCGCGCGGCACGGCCACTGTTGCGATACGTCGCCTCGCAACGCTCTCAATCCGATGAGGCTGCCCGCATAGCCGCGGCGCGCATCGCTGGCGACCTGGCCGACGAAACGGCCATCGGCGACCTGATCGCACTTGTAGATGACAAAGATGCGCAGGTGCGACTCCACGCTCGCCGAGCGCTCGAGCGTCTCGCTGGCCGCAACCAGGGTTCAGCCGTCGACGACTCGGTGGAAGATCCGCGAGCACTAAGGGCCGATCGTGACGCCTGGCAAACATGGTGGGAATCCCGCTCGCAGAAAATGGGCCGATCGTCGGAGGAAGACGGGTAGGAGGTACCAATGCGTAGATTAGCCAAGCCGCGTAGCGGCGACATAGGTGGCGCTCGGCGCAGCTTTGTCGCCGCTACGCGGCTGCGCGATCGTTGGCGTCGGTTTTCCGTGGACTTGCGCCGACTTGCGCCCACGGCTAAACTCTACCGTCCCTACTGGACTGGGGAGTGGGCGGAAGCTCTTATCGGAGACGTCGGCGGCGAAGCGAATTAAAGCCCGGGGGTCGATTTTCCTAACCGCTGTCAATCGCGAGCGGGGCCAACTTGCCGATTGCGAGGAGCAAAGGGATCGATGGCTTGAAAGTAAGGGTCGATCGCAATCAACGCGGCCTTGCCGCTAACGGCCTGCCCCATGTTATTGAATTGGGGTCGTGAGCTGACGTAGATGAATCTGCCATCGCTGGCGGGTGATGTGAACAACTCCGAATCTTCCAGCGGCCGGAATTTCCACCGCAACTTTCCGTTGTTGAGGTCGAGCGCGTATACGTGTCCCTCGCCGGCAGCGAAGCAGACGTTGTCGTCCAATATCAAGGGGTCGGAATAGATTGCTGTTGTCTGCTGGCCATCGGTTTGTATGTCGAAGGTCCAGATGTCCTCACCCGTATCACGGTTGACGCACGAGAAGGCCCCATCACACGAACCGATATAGACCTTTTCCCCATGAACGGCCGCACTCGATTCGATGCGGCCCTTGGTTCGGAATTTCCACGCAAGTTTGCTGGATGACCGATCGATGCAGTATAGAACCTTATCCTGACCACCAATGAAGACGCGGTCGCCATCGATCAATGGCGCATGGAACACCCAACCTCCCGCCTGATAATCGAACTTCTTAGTTCCATCGGCGATATCAAAGCCAACAACTCTCGACTGATCAAAGAGACTGACAAATATCCATTTGCCATCACATGCGGCGGCAGTAGGCCGCGCAGGCTTGCCTTGGAATCGGGCACGGTTGCCGTTGAACCCCGGCGGATCGGGGGGAGCGTCATTGACGACATTCGTCGCCCAGCGTTCTTTGCCCGACGAAGTGTCGAGAGCTCGAACGATGCCGTCATTGCCTGCCAGGAAGACAAGCTCGGCTTCGGCACAAGTGGCCACCGCGCCGAATCCGAGTTGTGACGGTTGCGACCAGGCGAGACTTCCGTCGTGACGCATTACGGCGACTGCCCCACCGGATTCGGAAATCGCAAAAACGCGTTTTCCGTCAGATTCGGGTCGTGCATAGATGCGCATACCATGTGCATAGCTCCACACTAGCTTGCCGGTCGCCTCGTCGAATGCGCGTAGCATTCCCGAGTCGCTGCCGACGACGACGAGCTCGTTTACGATAAGCGGATCGCTTAATCCCGGTCCTGGTAATGCTGATTCCGGCTGCGGAT
>DASSFG010000558.1:0-10246 GCA_035694685.1 Pirellulales bacterium | reverse complement strand
GAAAGCCAACAATGCCACGCGCTGGCGCCGGCAGAAGTCCGCCAGCCGCTCGCCGCGATAGCTGATGTTGCCCGCGTTGCCGCAGGCAAAAAGCACGACCGCGCGAGGCGCAGGGTGCGGAAAGAACCAACCGTGCAGTTTCGTGCCGTCGGCCGCTTCGAAGCGAGCGCGCTCGACGTCAGGCAAGTCCCAACTGGCGAATGGCCTGCGGTCCGGAAAAAAGATCAGCGATTCTTCGGCAAACATTAATATCGCCGCAGGCAAGACAAGGAGACATGGGGACACGGAGACAAGGAGAAAGCATTACCCGCGCCGGTCACTCTTGACACACGCTCCTTGTCTCCGTGTCTCCTTGTCCCCTTGTCTCCTTGTCCCCTTGTCATCATCGTGGGCCGGCGCTCGCTCCGCTCGTTTGTCCCACCCTACGGTGCCTTGTCAACCGGGGGCTCGGGATGGCGCTGGCGGAAATCGGTCATGGCTTCCGACCGCAGGGCGGGGCCCAAATCGGGATCTTGATAGAGGTACTGTACGGCACTGCCACGCCGCAAGCACTCATACAAGGCCAGCATTGCCGCCGGCGCATTGCCCGCCGCCGCTTCGACCAGGGCGCGGTAGAAAGGCGCCGGTTGAAATCGCTGGTACGCGTCGAGTACCGCGCGGGCATCGTCGAAGCGCTTCAACCTTACCAGGGCGCGCACGCGCAGCCCCTGTGCCCGCCATTGTTCGTCGGCGGTGAATGGATTGGCGTTTGTCTCAAAAACGTGCAATACCGCTTCGTCGTTGCCTTGCCAATCGGCGACTTCGAGCTCCCAACCGGGCAAACGCGCGTCGTTCGGAAACCGCTCACGGTGGGCGTCAAGAAGCTGCGTGAATTGTTTTGCGTCGCGCTTGTTGCGGCAGAGGTCGATCAGGGCGTTGAAGGTGGCCAGCCGCGGGACGATTTCTTCGTAGGCCGAAACCGCCTGACCGGCTTCGTAGCGTGTTTCGATTCTTGCCGCCGTCAAGGGCGATTGCAGAGAAGTCGCTTCACGGTCGGCCAGCGCGGCGGCAAACCCCCGATCGGCATCGTCATATTGGTGTGCTAAGCGAAGCTGTTGAGCGGTGTAGAAAGCAAGCCAGGGATCCTTGGGCTCTCGAGCGCGGTGCGCGTCAATCAGTGCCGCCAGGCCGGCCGGATCCTCCGCTTCATAGAGTGCCGATGCCAGCGTCCTGAAATCCTGTTGTTTATCGTCAGCCGCGGCGTAGAGATCGATCGCGCGGCCCGCCTTGACCGCTGCCCGGCGGTGCAGCATTTCATAGCGGTAGGCAAACGGAGTTTCCTCGTCCGACAAGAGCGGCTTCAAGAGATCGACGGCCTCGATAAATTGAGCATCGGCCACGAGTAGCTCCGCCTTGAGCCAGGCGAGCGCGGGATCGTCGGCGTGGTCGGCTTCGTGCGCTGCGACGAGTTGCCTCAAGCGCGAGATGTCGTGGTTTTCTAGCAGTGAATCGCCGAGATACTCGAATGCCTCTGTGGCGTCGGCGGACGCGCGATGAGCTTCCAACGGCTTGCCGAGCAATAAGAGCTCGCGCCAGGCGCTTGGCACAAGCCCTGGACTTTCGTCGTCAGCGGTACGCAATACGGCCTGAAAGGTCTCCACGGATTCGTCTTCTTTTCCGCGCAGCAGCAACGCGCGGCCACGCCAATAACCGAGCCAAGGATCGTCGGCGTGCTCCTTGGCGTGCAGATCGTTGAGCGATTCGAGCGAAGCCGCGTCGCCATGAACGGCCAGTTCGCCGGCGAGGAAGCGAAATGCGGTTGGTTTGTTTGATGCCGACTGGTAAGCCTCCAAGGGACGGTGCGCGTCGGTCATCGCGTCCAAGTACGTTTCGAGCGATTCGTCGTCGTCCTCGTCGGCGACGGTTTTGAACCACTCCGAGACGGCCGCCGCCGCTTCATCGTCGTGGCCGCGAAGCTGCTCGAGGCGGCCACGGTAGTACGCCAACCGTGGGTCGTCGGCCGCCTCTGCCTGGTAAGCGATCAAGGTTTTTTCCAGAAGGTCGGCATTGCCGTCGTCGGCCAACCGCGACGCCAAAAAATTGAATGCTTCGCTCGGGCGAACGATGTCGCCCGCCGCCGCGGCTTCGTGAATTTGATACAGCGAGTCGAGCAGCAGATTCAGCAGGCGGTTTCGCTGCTCGGTCTCGGCGGCCGCGGCGACGGCGGGCGTCAGTATCTCGGCGGCGGTGCGGTAATCGCCGCCCAGGGCGGCGACGCGGGCCTGGTAATACGGTAGCGAGGGGTCGTCGGCTTGCTCGGCCTCGCGCGTGGCGATGAGTGCGGCCAGCTTGCCGGCATCAAGCTTGTTTGCCAGGTAGGCCGCCGTGCGCTCAAAGCCTGCTGCTCGATCGAGCGATATGGCATACGCTTCTTGCGGTTTTCCGGCGTAGGCCAACGCGGCCCGGCAGGCTTCCGCCAGCTCACCTTTCAACTGCTCGTCCTGGGTGGCGGCGACGAGCGGCGCGAGCAGCTCGGCCGCTTCGTCGTAGCGCGAGCGCAGGATGAGCAGCCGCCCGCGATAGTACGACAGCCAGGGATCTTGCGGTAATCGTTCGCGGTGGGCCTCGAACAACTTTTCGAGTTGGTCGGCGCCATTCCAGCGCTCGAGCAGCGCGTCGGCCAGGAATTTGAAGGCCAAGGCTGCGTCCGGCACGGCCCGATAGCCGTCGATCGGCTTGCCCAAATCCGACATGCTCCGCAAATACTCGCGGTAGCAGGGCTCTCGCAAACCGTCGGGCAAGTCCCGTTTCAACAGCGGCTCGAAGATCGCCGCCGCCTCGGCCGATTCTCCACGCAGATAGGGAACCTCGCCACGGAAATAGACCACGTAGGGGTCGTCGGGCTGCCGCTCGGCGTGCAAGGCGACGAGCTTCTCCAGGTCGTCGGAATTCCGATCGCCCAACAATTGGTTGGCTGCTTTCAGGAACGCCTCGTCGGCATCGGGCACGGTCTGATAGGCTTCGAGCGCATGCCCCGCGTTGATCTCGGCCGACAGGTATTCATTGCGATACGAGGCCCGCGCGCCTGCGGAGAGGTCGGCCTCGAGCATCGGCTTGAACAGCGCGACGGCTTGTTCATATTTTCCTCGCAGCACTAATGCTTCGCCGCGGAAGTACGGCAGCCACGTGTCGTCGGGCTGCCGCTCGGCGTGCAAGGCCGCCACGGTGTCGAGGCCATCCGCGTCGCCCTCGCTCACCAGGCGATTACAGATCGCCAGGAAGGTATCGTCGCCGTTGGGCATGGCCTGGTAGGCGTCGGCCGGCTTGCCTGCATAGAGCAACGAGTTTCGCAGGGCTTTTTGGCAGCCGACGCGTTCGTCTTCCGGCATGTTATCGAGCGCCTTGCGAAAAGCATCAGCCGCCTGATCGTATTCCTGCCGCAGCCAGCGGTACTGGCCTTCGTAATAATCGTTGTGAGGATCGTACGGGGCGATGCTCCGGTGCCGCTCGACAATGGCGGCCAAGGCCGGCGCGTTGCCCTGGGCGAGGAACTGGCCGGCGACCTCGACAAATTGCAACGTCGGTCGCGGGAAAGCCGCGAAAAAGTCGGCGACTTCGGCCATTGCTTCCTCGGGCAAAACGCCGGCCAGAGCCACCAGGTTGTTGACTGAGGCGGGGTTCTCTTTCAGCCCCTGGCGAAAGGCGTCGGCGGCTTCGTCCTTTTTATCCATACCGGCCAAGGCCGTGCCGAGCAGCCAAAAGCCAAAGTCGTCGGCGCCCAGGTCGTTAAGATAGATGCGGGCCTGCGCGGCCGCTTCTTCCCAACGGCCAAGAGCGTTGAACGCCCTTGCGCGGAGCATCGGCAACATGGCCATGTCGCTGACCAATGTCTCGGCCAGATCGAGCTCTTCGAGGGCCTGCTCGGGTGCATCTGCATTGACGTCGACGATGGCCAGTTCGGCATGTCGCAGCCCATCGAAGGCCTTAGGCAGCGGCACACCGAGCGTCGAGCGCAGTTCGGTTCCAGCTTCTTCGAAACGCGATTCGGCCAACAGCCCGCCCGCCTTGCTAATGTGCTCCAAGGCTTCCGATTGTTGCGGCGTGTTGCGCACGGCGGCGGCGGCGCCGGCGGTGGAGCGCAAGCCCGTGTCCAAATCCTCAAAGTCGTACCAGCGCCACTTGCCGCGTTCGCGGTGGGCCCACCAGCGCATCTTGACGCCGATTCCCGCCTCGGTCCGGTGCTTGGAAAAGACCACCACGTCGTCAGCTCCGTCGAGCTGTTTTACCTTTCTGATTTCCGAAGATTCAAACCCAGCAAAGCTGTGCCCACCGGCCAGCCGTTCCGCGAAGCCTTTGGCAAACGCCTCGCGCACCTGGCGCGCGTTCGATAGGTCCGGATGCTGGGCCTGTGCTTGGACCTCACGGTACATCCGGTCGAGGTCAAAGCAGGCCCGGACGTCGGCTGTCGTTTTCATCTGCGTCGTCCGCGTCAAGAGCAGCGTCAGAGCGCCCATGAGGTCGCCGCCGGCATCGCTTTTGGCAGCGTCGCCGGCAAACGCCTCGGCGTTGTCACGTCTCTTCTCGGCGATCGGCTCGTCCTGCGGTCGGGGCGGTGGCGGTGCAAAGGCGCCCTGCTGCTTAAGTACGAGAAACAGACCGGCCCCGAACATGACCATGAGTGCCAGCATGCCAAATACAGCCAGCGGCACGATGATCAGCAGGTAGTTGGTCTTCGAGCGTTGCGGCGGAGGCGGGGGAACGTTGCCGGGTGGGAGGCTATTCATAGATCGGCCTTTCTTTTCAATTCAATGCATGGAGTAACGCCGGGCTGTCGTGCTAATAGATCACATCAAGCTGTGGGTGATTCTTCTTAAACGTTTTAATGCGTCGGCTGGTCACCTTCGTGCGATAAAGCGCAACCTCTCGTAGCCGTGGAAGACGTGAAAGATGAATCAGCGACGCGTCTGTCACGCCTTGGCAATCGCCAAGCGACAAGACCTCAAGCTGCTTCAAACTCGTGAGACGAGCGAGCCCGGTGTCGCCGATTTTGGTCGAAGTCACATCGAGACTCGTCAACGCGGTAAGTGTTGCCACCGATTCCATGGCCGCGTCGCTGATTTTTGTCATCCACAGATTCAGCATGCGCAGGCGCTTTAAACCGCGTAGAGCTTCGATGCCGCGGTCGCCGATATTCGTTGCGTGTAGGTCGAGATGTTCCAGCCAGGTGAGCCGGCCGAAGTTGAGCAGTTGAGCATCTCTCACGGGCTCATTGCTGAAGTCGCATTTCCGGATATGGCGGAGCGTGGCTGGCTCGCGGTCCGCCAGTCGATCGGGCCAGGACCGATCGCGCGTTTCTCCGGGCAGGCGGAACGCATGGGTGGAGAAATAGTCGAAGACGTGGTCCTCCAACGGCATGTCGTCGACTTTTCGAAAATGGCTGAATGTCTTATGACCAGGCATCGTTGGCGGCGCGCCAACAACATAAGGGCCGGCTTCGCCGACTTCCTCGCCGCGTTTTGGATAACGGAAGGCAAAAAAGTAGAATGCGTGCCGGCTCCTTCCCACCGGCGCCTCGACTTTCGCCATGAGCCGCACATCTACCGGCAGACGTCCCATCTCCATCGCACTTTCGAGCCACTTGACCATCTCTGCCTCCGCCAATTGCTCTTGTGCGCCGTATGCCGCTGGGAAGGCGTCGAGCCGATGAATACTCGACAGCATGCCCCACAGGCGCCAACGATGTTCCGGCTTTGCTGCAAACCGCTCAAGTTCTTTCTTTGGCACGCGTTGACCGCGAGCCAGCAACGATGCGGCCGCAAAGATGCCTAGATCCGGCGGCAATGACACGGCACGCTTGAGCGACCGGTCAAGTCGTGGCCGATCGACAAACCTTGCAAGATCGAGTATGTACCCCAACTCGTAGCTAGCCAGCGCACAGCGCCGCTGCTTTGCAGCCTGCTTGGGCCAGGCGCCTATCAGTTCCTTCCACCAATCGTCCATGATCGAGTCTATCGTCCGACAAATGCTGTCGACGAACTCTGGGAAATCGTTCAATCGGAGTATGCCGGCAGCGGCCAAATCGAGAATTAACTGATGGATAGGGCCGTGGTCCACGACCACAGGCAGAGCGTCAAAGAGCTCAGGAAACAAATGTCTCGCGGCCTTTCCAACATTCTGCAACGGGATAAACACCCAGCCCAGAGCCACTGTTTTGCTTGACGCACGGCACAGCAAGCGAGCGCACGCTTTCAGCGCACGCGGCGTTTTCTGTTCCGTGAGAATCCGCAATGCCGCCTCGCGCGCGTCCTTCTTATCTTGAAGCGAATCGTAAATCTCCTCAATCACCGGTATCAGTCGCGAGTTCTGATTGCCCCAAAGCGATTCAAGCAGTTCATAGTTGTACGACTTAAATGTGGAGGACTTATGCGGAAAGGTTCTCGCGGCGGCCGCGGCGATTTCTGCCGAAACCTCCCGGCGCTCGCTAAGCTCGCGAATCGCCGACATCGCTTCTTCGCGCACCGTCTCATCATCGTCCCCTAGACCTGCTAGCAGCGCATTCAGGTCGCGATCCGATTTCCTCGGCGATTTGGCCATTTGAATTGAACCCCTGATGCTCTTCCAGCCGACCGCCTCTCCACACGACTCGAATGAGGAAGTTCACGTCAGCGTTTACACGATCACTTCGTCATTCGAGCTTCGTCATTCTTTCGTCATTCGTCATTAGACATTCGTCATTATCAACCTTGGTGGGCCGGCGATCGTTCCACTCGCTGGTCCCACCCTACGCGCGTCCTACTTCCGCCTCCTTTTCCAATACACCGAGCACAATTTTGCGCAGCCTGGGCTCCGCTGTGGCCGCGTGGGCGAGAATCTTAGAAATGTCGGCGGGTTCGAGCGCATCGGGAAAACAGAGATCGGTGACTACCGAGAGGCCCAGCACTCGCATGCCCGAGTGAACGGCGACAATCACTTCGGGCACGGTCGACATGCCCACTACGTCGGCCCCAATCAGACGGAGAAAACGATACTCGGCCCGCGTTTCCAGGTTCGGCCCGGGCACCGCGACATAAACGCCGCGATGCGCGGCGAAATTCTCGCGCCGGGCAATTTCCAACGCTCGTTCAATCAGCAAACGGTCATAGGGCCGGCTCATGTCGGGAAAACGTGGCCCCAGGCGATCGTCGTTGATGCCGATCAGCGGGTTGTCGCTCATCAAGTTGATATGGTCGTCGATTACCATGATGTCGCCGCAGGCGTAGTTGGGATTCATGCCGCCGCAGGCGTTGGAGACGATGAGCAGATCGGCCCCCAGGGCTTTCATCACGCGCACCGGGAAGGTGATCTGCTGCTGGCTGTATCCTTCGTAAGCGTGAAAGCGGCCTTCCATCGCCACAATCGGCAGCCGCTGCAATCGACCGCACACGAGCTGCCCCGCATGGCTGATGGAAGTCGAACGGGGAAAATGGGGGATGGCTTCGTAATCGAGCGTGGCCTGCGTTTCGATCTGCTGGGCCAGGCTGCCTAGCCCCGTGCCGAGAATGATTCCCACCCGCGCCTGCTCGGGCCAATGCTGGCGGACGGCAGCCACGGCTTCGTCGATCTGGGATGCAAGGTGCAGCATGTTCGGGGCTTGGATGAGGGATGAAGGGATGAAGGATGAGGGATGAAGGGTAAAAAGAATGTGAGAGCGATCTCTCGTCCCTCATCTCTCATCCTTCATCCCTCATCATCCGTCCGGGCGCGCGACACCCGCCGAGTAGAGTATACCGAAACGCTGCATTCGAGAACACGCGCGGTCAGTAGTTCGCGCCGAGCTGAGAGCTGCCAAAGAGGGCTTGCGTTTCCAGCCGTTGCAGGGCCTGGCGGAGCGGCCCTTGCACGCGTTCCAGCGAGCGGACCACCAGCCGATATTCAGGCGCCTGGTGATCGAAATCGTCTTCGCGAAAACGGCGCACTACCATGTCCATGCGGCGGCGGGCAAGTTGCGATCGGCCCTGGGCCAAGTCGGACAGAATCCACCAGTAGTGATACTCCAACTTGCGCGGCCACTCGAGAGCCGCCTGATGAAACGATTGGGCGGCGCGAGGGTAATCCATGCGCCAGAACTGGCGCAAACCGGCTGCATAAAACCAGCGGCCGTTCGCCTCCGATGATTCAACGACCGTCAGTTCCGTCGTCTTGGGGCTGACCGCCAAGGGCGCCTCCGCATCTGGGGCAGGGGTCTTGCCGGCACCGCGCTTGATCCAAGCGGGGTCGCGCCGCATCAAACGACCACAAAGACTTTCAATTGGCACGTCCTGGTCGGCACGCGCCATGCGGCCGTGGAGAACAAGATTCAGCGCGCCCGGTTCATTCGGATCGGCCGCATAATGTCCGCCCGTGATTTGGCAACCGCTTAGCGCCGGATCGGTTTCCACGGCCAATTCCAGTCCGGCCAGCAGGCGAGTGAAAGGATAGAGGCGGTCGGCATGCGCCCTGATCTCGTACTTGGCCCCCGGCAGCCAGGCCCGCACCAGCCGGTCGATCTGGCTACGCTGCGCGGCCGCCCGATCGAAATCGAGCACCCGGCGGATTGTGAAAGTTCCGGGCAAGGCCTCGTCTGCGTTAGGCGTGTACTCGACGTCAATCCAGGCGCCTTCGAGCGCTGGATTTTCTCGCACCGCGGCGGCAAACTCGCGGTCGAGGACGTTCACGTCGTAAATTGGCTCGGCCGCCGTCGAACGACTGCCGGCGCATAGCGCCGCCAGCATGCCGAAGAGACAACACGAGCGCCTTGCGCCGGCCCAAGCGCGCATAGTTCCAGCTTCCTAAAAGAGACGTCTGCCGCCAACAAGAAAGAAGATGAGTACCAGGGTATTTGGGCGTTCTCGAAATTGCAACTACTACGGCAACCCGCCGAAAATATGTTACCAACCCGAAGCGCGGCAAAGGTGGCCGGGGCAGAAGCTGGCGAGTCGGGTGCGCTGTTCGTAAGTCCCACTCGCGTCGTGCGTTGCTTGAGCCCTTCAAAATGCCTGACCGCAGATAGGGTTCAATTTTCTCGCCATTTGGCCCGGCGCCGATGGCTCGCGGCCAGAATTCTCTGATTTTTCGACCAGCCCACCCATTGACGGCTATTAGTTGCGTTGTACGATGCCGAAGCGCGGTTCGATCGCCAAGGCATTGCACGCCAAGCCGGTGGCGTTGCAGTTTCAAAAGCGCGCCCACGATCCGCTGCTCATCGCGGCAGGCTTTGACAAGGCCGACGTTCGCAGACCGTGGCTTGGAAACAAGCGTCTCCGATTTCAATTTCGTTGATGGGCCGCTATGGTGTAAAGCGGCCGACTAAAAAAGGCCGCCGACCGGCGGTAGATCTTTAGCTGCCTACGGGCCTGTCGGAATCCAGGCTAGCCAATGCTGGACTTAGTGCTGGCAAACTCTGGCCCACAGAGCGACGTTGTTTGCCCAGGGCCGGACGCTCGACGTACGCACCACCGTGACGGAAGGCACGCCATTTAGCAATGCCTCCAGTTCATCCTGGCCAGCGTAGGATACGCGGTCTCCCGTCAGGTAACGATCGCCGAGGAAGCACAGAAGGTGCATCAGACTGCATCGTGGCTGCCATTCCTTGACGACTAGCCAGCCTCCGGGCCGCACGCATTCGGCGATGCGCCCCAGGAAGTCGGGACGATGCGCAGCCGAAACGTGATGCAGCACGTCACATAGGACGGCCAGGTCAAACGCGTGCGCATTTTGACCAGCGAAATCGCCTACTCGATCGCGCACGAAACGCACGCGCTGCCGATCGCCGCGAAATAGCCGGCCCACTCGGTCGGTGACGTCAATGCCGACGATCGACGCTCCTTGAAACGACGACGCCAACGCCTCGGTCGATTGACCTTCGCCGCATCCCACGTCCAAAATCAACGCCGGTTGAATTGTGCCTGTCAAATCGTCAGTGAACTGACGAAGATCGACAAAACAGCGGCGATAAACATCGGTCGCCCAGTGCTCCCAGGGCCCGAAAGCGCGGCGGATGATCGGTCCCGGTTTCATTGCTCGGCTTCCTCTTTAACTGCGTTGTCCAGTCGCTCGTCAGGGCGTAGCGTACGGCGATGCTTGTTCCGCCTCAACAGCCGCGGAAACACCCTGCCCACTGTGTTCGCCGCGAACCCGTCCAGGGCAAGGAGAAATCGTTTTGCCCTTTCTTCTGGACGCCCCGCAAACGTCGTCACATGGCGATATACTGCATCGCCGGGTGAGCTAGACGAAAAATAGTAATTCGACG
>DASSFG010000557.1:0-8101 GCA_035694685.1 Pirellulales bacterium | reverse complement strand
CCAGCGAAGCGCAGCCGACGAGCGGCGAAGAGAAGCCCGGGTCGATGCCGTTCCGGCCCGCCTCGATGCGCTCGGGCCGCGACATGCTGCTCTTGCCGGCGGGAGCCTCGTCGGCTGCTTCGACGGGCAATGACGCGATTTCGCCACGCACGACCCGCACGTCGCGGGGCGCCTCGATGCCGACGCGAACCGTTTGCCCCTTCACTTGCACGATGGTGACGACGATGTTCTCACCAATCAGAATCTGCTGCTTCGTTTTTCGCGACAGCACGAGCATGGCTCACACTCCTTTGCTTGGTTGCCTCATTCCTGTTTCGCCGGGCACATTAAGCATGGCCTGTGCCAAACGGCGCGGCACCTTGGGCTTCTCGGCAACAATCCCATGATTGGCCTTGACTTGCGAGCGGAAAGACATTCGCGGCCCTCGCCGTAACGTACCGTTCATTGGAAAGCGGATTGTAAGAACTACACGGCTGGGAAACAGTGTACAGGGCCGAGGGAACAGACGCGGGCGAGCGAGCGTATCGTAGGCATCACGCTCCGCGTGAGGGAAGCCCTCACGCGGAGCGTGATGCCTACGTCGCGTAGTTTACGATATAATGTCTTCGATCGTGTGCAAAAGGAGCGGATCGAAGTGATGGCAATCCTGCACGGCCGCCGTGACCCATCTGTCCGGTAGTCGCGGAGTTGCTGCGGGTTGCTGATGCGAGGAGATTAACTCATGCTCTCATTTCTTGGCCGAGGCGTGCAATTGTGCGACGGAGTTTCTCGCCGCGAAGTGCTGCGCATCGGCGGGTTGGGATTCACGGGCCTGCTGTGGTCCGATTGGCTGTGCGCACGTTCGGCGGCCAGCCAGACGAACGCGGCTGGCCGGCCACTCTCGGCAAGCTTCGGCAGGGCGAAAGCCTGCATTCTGGTCTTCAATTATGGCGGCCCATCGCACATCGACAGCTTTGATCTGAAGCCCCAGGCGCCGGTCGAAGTGCGGGGCGAGTTTAAGCCGATTGCCACCAAGGTAGGCGGCATCGAGATCAGCGAACATCTGCCGCGCATGGCGGCCATGGCCGACCGATACGCGATCGTGCGGTCGGTCAATCATGTCGACAACGATCACGCCGTCGGCGCCTATCTCGCCCTGACCGCACATCCGCACCCACGTTCTCGGCCGCTGGGCACCGAACCGGCCGCCACGCCGCAGGACATGCCCTCGCTCGGTTCTGTTATCAGCAAGATGCGCGCGGCGGATAAATCGATGTTCCCCTATGTCACGCTTGGCGAGTTGCGGCACTTCGGCAACAAAGACAGCATGGGCCAGAACGCCGGCTGCCTTGGTCACGCCTATGATCCCTTTGCCGTGCCGTTCAGGCAGCCGATGGGCGGCGACGACGTGCGGCTCGACATGCGCGTGGTTGCCTCGATGCTGGGCGATGCGCACACGGCCGGCCACAGCTCCGCCGGCCGCCGTCAATTGTTGGAGGACATGAATCGCACTCTGCCGTTGCTGGAGAACATCGCCGCAGCGCGCGACCTCGATAACTTCCGCCGACGAGCGTACGAACTGCTTGCCTCGCCGGCCAGCCGCCATGCCTTCGACCTGTCGAAAGAGCCTGGGCAGGTCCGCGAGCGATACGGCCCTATGCCGTTCGCTCAAAACTGCTTGCTGGCCCGGCGACTGGTTGAAGCCGGCGTGCCAATGGTCACCGTCTACTCGATTGCCAATCGCGATTGGGACACACACGGCGGCAATTTCGCCGCGCTCAAAGAGACGTTGTTGCCCGTCATGGACCGCGGGTTTTCGGCGCTGCTCGCCGACCTCGCCGAACGCAACCTGCTCGATGAAACGCTGGTCGTGTGGATGGGCGACATGGGCCGCACTCCGCTCATCAACAAGGGCGCGGGCCGCGATCATTGGTCGTTCTGTTACTCGATCGTCATGGCCGGTGGCGGCATTCGGCCAGGGCAGGTCTATGGCTCGTCCGACCGTCACGCCGGTTATCCTGCCTCACAGCCAGTCAGTCCGGCTGACGTTGCCGCGACCATCTACCACTGTCTTGGCATCGAGCCTCGATCGCAGATTGCCGACCAGCAGGGCCGCCCGCTGCACATTACCTCCGGCGAACCGATCGCCGGGCTGCTCACGTAGGCCCCAGGCAGACTCGTCAGATCCACGAAGCACTCGTTTGGGCAGTTGATCGCTCACAACCTCGGTGCAAAAGCGGCGTTATGAGTTGGCGCGTCAATAAAGCTCGAAGACATGTTCGCCACCATGCGCCGGATTGCCGATCAGCCGTTGCTGGCGAGGATCGATAACAAAATCGAGATATTCCAACGGAATCTGGCCGATCAATACCGGAACGTTATCTGGCACTTCCATGACGTCGGTGGGGCAATCACGCCCTTGAATCGTTAGTCGAACAGTGCCGTAAACGTCAACTTCTCCTCCACCCGTCGTGCTGGTGACGCGTCTGGTGTAACGGCGAGTCAAACCAAGTTGTGCAATCATCCGTTTGGGAATCGCTAGCAGAGTCGCACCAGTGTCCACCAGTGCGTCGGTGACATGGATGCGACGGGCTTCGGCTTGGGGAATCAGGCCGCGTTCGACTGACCACAAATCAGCCAGGTTTTCGATTGTCGCTTCAGTGAGGACGCGACCCATTTCCGATGTCTCCATGCGATCAGCCTCCACGGCAACCAGAATCGTCCCTAGGTGCATGTCACGGCGCCGTTATTATACGTGGTTTGCTTCGCCCACGACACCGGGACGTATATACTGTAGGTACGTTTCTCACCACGGTTTCCCTGGCGTGGCCGTTGGCCGCAACCAATAACCAGTCAGTTAGCCTCCCGCGAATGCAAAAGCAAAACGAAAAATGCAAAACGAAAAATGGCGCAAGCGGATGCGCCATCGTTCGGCCGCCGCCAGCGTTGCGTTTTGCATTTTGCATTTTGACTTGTTACGCCGCGGTCTAGCCAATTCCGCCGGCATGAAATCTTCCCGGGACGCAAAAGAAATGGAGGCGTGAATAATATGGTTACACAAGCAGCCCGGCCAGCCGCCCGTGCCTTTCCATTAGGCGACTACAAATCGTTCGATAACGAGACTCTGCAAGCCCGCATTGCCGCGGTGCGGGCAGAAATGGGGCCGCGCTTGCTGATCTTGGGCCACCACTATCAGCAGGACGAGGTGATCGCCATGTCGGACTTGCGGGGCGATAGCTATCAGCTCAGCAAGCTGGCGGCCGAAAGCAGCGAGTGCCGCGCGATCGCATTCTGCGGCGTCCATTTCATGGCGGAAACCGCCGATATTCTGGCCAACCGGCCGGAAAAGCTCGCCGCTCGAAAAGGCGAGCGCGTGACGGTCGTGCTGCCCGACATGGCGGCTGGCTGCTCGATGGCCGATATGGCCATGATCGAACAAGTCGAGGCCTGCTGGGACGAGCTAGGGGAGGTACTCGATACCAACGACATCACGCCGGTGACGTACATCAATTCGGCGGCCAGCCTCAAGGCCTTTTGCGGTCGGCACGGCGGAATCGTCTGCACCTCGAGCAATGCGGCGGCCGTGTTGCGATGGTCGTTCGATCGCACGCGCCGGGTGCTGTTCTTTCCCGATCAACACCTCGGCCGAAACACCGCCTTCGCCATGGGCATCCCGCTCGATGAGATGGCCGTCTGGAACCCGCATGCCGACGAGTTGGGCGGAAACAGCGAGGAAGCGCTCGCGCGCAGCAAGGTGCTGCTCTGGCAGGGACACTGTAGCGTTCACGCCATGTTCCGGCCCGAGCACGTCGACCAGTTTCGGGCAAAATTCCCCGGCATCAAGGTGCTGGTGCATCCTGAGTGCAACCGTGAGGTGGTGGCCAAGGCCGACGTCTATGGTTCGACCGGCAAAATCATTCGCGAGGTCGAATCGGCGCCGCCGGGCACGAAGTGGGCCATCGGCACTGAGCTGCACCTGGTACAGCGACTGAAGCAGGAGCATCCCGAGCAAGAGATCCACTTTCTCTCGCCGGTGGTTTGCATGTGCGCCACGATGTACCGCATTGACTTGGCGCACCTCTGCTGGAGTCTCGAAAACCTGGCCGCCGGCTCGCCGGTGAACGTCATCCGTGTGGATGACGACGTCGCCCGATGGTCGCTCATCGCGTTGGAGCGGATGCTCGCCGTTTCGTAGCATGAGTGCTATGCCGGATTCCTGAGGAGCGACGGACCACGATGCATGAAGGCGATGATTTGCTGCTGACGTATCTCGAGCTCTCGCGGGCAGCGCGGCTGCGCAATCGCCCGTGGGACCGCGACAAGCTCTTGTTACTCGCTGGTGCCGCGGCGGCCGAACGCGGCCGGCATACGATCGCCTCTCTTTGCAAACGCGAGATCCTCTCGCACAACGCCGGGCACCTGGTGGCCCAATATGCCAAACTCGCCGAGGCGTTGGCCGATGAACGGTTCAGCCGTTATCTCAACCAGCTCCGCCGCAAATATACGGCCGAGCGGTGCGAGCACATGCTCGCTTCGCTGGGCATCGATCCGGACGAACGTCGCGCAAAGTTTGTCGATCTCGACGAATATGCGGCGGCGACGATCGGCGAGCAGCCCGACGCATGACCGCGAGCTTGTCGATTAATCCATGCGCATCGGTCGCACTCTTGGTTCGCTTTTGTCGAGGCATTGAGCCGACGTTTAGAACGCCGTCGATCATTGACGATGATGCGCCAAGACAATAGCGCGGTATGACGGTTTACGCCTTACGGGACGCCTTTTAGCAGCCTGGCCGATGTTCAGCCGTTCCTGGTTCGCAATGATGCTGGTAGGGTCGGTGGCCCTCCCCTATCTCTATTCAGCGACCTTTGGCTCGTCAAAATCGTCAAAGCCGGGAGCGGCGCCAAATGAAGCGGCGACCTCCGTCGGTGCCGCCTCCGACCTGCCGCCGCTGGCCGGCGGCGCCGAGCTGCTCGCCCAGGCCCCCACCAAAAATGACCTGGCCGAGGTCTTTCGCTGGGACGTCACGACGGCCTGGATTCTCGGCCACTGGCCGCGCGTTTCCGCCGGCCTCTCCGACGTCGAGATGCAAGGTTATCGCGTACCGTTGGTGACGGGGGCCGCCACCGACGACCTGGCCGGTTCGCTGACCTATTACTTCAACAAGCGGCAGCGTGTCGAGCGGATCACGTTCTACGGCACGACGGGCGACTCGCGCCGGTTGGTGGCCCTGCTGGCCGGCAAATTCAGCTTCGTGCGCGAGTTGAACGACGATCCCAGCCTGTTTCTTTATCGCGTGCGCGAGGGCCGAAAAGTGGTCAGCGAGCTGCGCATCAAGCCCGCCCACATCGTTCGTTCCGACGAGCCCTTCAGCCGCTTCGAGATCGCCCTGCTCATCCAGCGCCCACGGGACATGGAGTAGCGACGGGGCTTTTTTTCTAGTCGGAAAACGCGCTTTGCCGAGCCGCCCTTTTTTCTGGCCTGAGAGGCGACTCTCCACGTCTGTAGCTGTTGTGGCGTGGTAGTTGCTCCGTCGCGACTTCGGATTTCTTTCCCAAACCCGAATGGAGCACGCCATGTCGATGAGCACTTTAGAAGACCTTTTCCTCAACGAACTTAAAGACATCTTCGACGCTGAAAAACGCATTTTGAAGGCGCTGCCGAAGATGGCCAAGGCCGCCTCGACCGATGAACTGCGTGAGGCGTTCGAGACCCACTTGGAAGAAACGCAAGGGCAAGTCGAACGGCTGGAGCAAGTCTTCAAGCAACTTGAAAAGCCTGCCCGCGGAAAAAAGTGCGCGGCGATGGAAGGACTTATTGAAGAAGGTAAGGAGTTGATGGAGGAAGACGCCAGCGAGGCCGTCTTGGACGCGGGACTGATATGCGGCGCCCAAAAGGTCGAGCACTACGAAATCGCCGCGTACGGCTCGCTGGTCGCCTGGTCGAAGATCTTAGGCTACAGCAAGGTCACCAAATTGTTGGAGGCGACGCTCGCCGAGGAAAAAGCAACCGATGAAAAGCTCACGGAGCTCTCGGAGAGTATCAATTTCGAGGCACAAGAGGAAGAGGCAGAGGAAATGGCCTGACCTCTGGGTGCCGTTTACCAGATTCGTTGGCGTCGAGCGATGCCCCGGCACCACCGGGGCATCGCTTGGCCGCAATGCCGAATCGGTCTTTTAGGATCCAGCATGGCCAAGCTCTGCCCCAGCCACCTCGCGGGGCATACTTTAGTCGCCTTGTTGATACTCGGTAACGCGTGCGGCTATTGAGGGAATGTCATATTCGTGCAGCCAGCTCGCTAGACGCTCCAAAACTGGCAAAAACGGAGATTATGACTTTAACTGGTCTTCTCCCGAGCGCAGTGGTTTAGAACCGTCCGAACCCTCCGCGCCGAACTCGCCGGTGCCGCGGCCGGGATCAGTCCGCGCATCCAAAGGCGGCGTCACGTCGGCCCAATCGCCGGGGGAACTGTCAGCACGTTCTCGCGGCGGCGTGGTGGACGAGGCGACGCCTTCGACGGCTGAGGCACGAGGCCCCAACGTGCGATAAGGCTCCGCATCCGGAACCCGATTGGCATCTTCTTCCGGCGGACGCTGCTTCGACTGCGGATTCATTGCACAGTTCCTTGATCGTTGATGACTCGATTGCACAGAGCGCGAAATGCGGTTTCAAGCAAAGCGCATGCCGTCATCAGGTGACATACTTTTTGAGCACGTATCGAAAGAACTCGGGCGACGTCAGCTTGGGCACATCGGCCTTGCCCAACTTATGTCGTCGAGAACCGAGAATCTCCTCGATGGGTTGCCGCCAGCGCAGGTCGAACTCGACTTTGGAGCAGATGTCGTGTGCCCGGTCGTAGTCGAAGTCGCAATCGCGCATCAACCGCAGCTCGGTGTATTCATGAGCGACGATAAACGGCAACTCGGAGATGTGAATGTCTTTTTCAATCCAAATCTGATTGTGTGGCACCCAGGCATAAACGTATCCGTGCCCGCCTTCGGTGTAATCGGTTTTGTAATAGCAGCGGGCAAGATGTCCATCAATGCGCCAGACGGTGATCCGCTCGACCTCGTCGGGAATCTCCACGTAAGGCTCGACATAGATCAATTGAGGAACGCGGCGGTGTGCTTTTCCGTCACGATATTTGATGCCGGTCAATTGCTCGCGCAAGTAGCGTTCGACTTCCGACCCTGCCTCATACGCCGAATCTTTCGTCTGGCCACGGGCTTGGCGGCTGAGCCGCGCCAAGGCGTTCACCTGATAAAACAGACCTTCTCCAGCAACTTGTCGGCGACCCAGATCTCATTCTTGCCGATCAAGTGCGGAAACTCGTCGTGCGTGGCGAAGTTGCCAAACTCCTCGTTTCCTTCAGCGCTGGTGCGTAAGGCGGTGGCATCGACCGCATAGAGTTGGTAGTCATGGTGGGCGCTGATCAACCTTTTGCGGACGTGTGGTTTTGGCATGGCATAACTGAAGTACTCGACATGTTAATGCCACCCTCTAGCGATTCGCGGCAGCATGATTTCGTGAACCGCTTAAGAGATAAAAGCGACGTTGGCAAAGAGCATGCCAATGGCGGTGAAAGGATCGCGACCACGGTGACCGTGCAGGGATCCATGACCGCGGCGTGGTGGTCGTCACTGTCGCGGCAGTTCGTGCGGACAGCCGAACTGAGCTGCCTCGCTTTCGCAACCGTCTGCCGTCAAGTAAGTTAGATGGTGCCCTCCACACCTGGCGGCGAACTGACACGCGATGCCCGATTCCAAACGATTTTTGCACCCTGAAGCGATCAAGCGAATCGCCCGGCTCGACCTGCGCGCCCGATACATTGTCGAGGGATTTCTCTCGGGCACGCACCGCAGCCCGTACTTTGGCCAGTCGGTCGAGTTTGCCGAGCACCGCGAATATACGCCCGGCGACGACCTACGGCACATCGACTGGAAAGTCTGGGCCAAGCAAGACCGCTACTACGTCAAGCGTTACGAGGAAGAGACCAACCTCCGCTCGACGCTGCTGGTCGACGTTTCGGGCAGCATGCGGTACGGCTCAGGGGCAATGAACAAATATGAATACGCCTGCACGCTGGCCGTGTCGTTGGCCTACCTCTTGCTGCGGCAGCAAG
>DASSFG010000556.1:0-10580 GCA_035694685.1 Pirellulales bacterium | reverse complement strand
GTATGGTAGTTGCGAAGGTAAAACGACATGAGTCTATTTGTGCGTATCGTTCGCCGGTTGTCTTTTGCTTGCCTGGCAGCCGTCATGGGATGTGGTGGGCCGCCGCCCGGCCCGCAGCCGTCTGGGCCAACAACGTCAGCTCACGGTTCGCCGCAAGCCTCTGACAACCAGGCCGGTCTGCCCGAAAAAAAATCGGCGGTGAAATCAGCCGCCGCAGACAAGGTCAAGAAGCGCGGGACGAACAAGTCGCCGCCGGCCGACACGCTCGATGCAGCCCTGGCACTGGCCAAGCACTCGCTGGCAACTTTGGAGAGCGTCAAGGACTACACCGGTGAGTTCACGAAGCGCGAACGAGTGGGAGATGACCTGCTGTCGCAGGAACGCAACGTCATCAAGCTCCGGCACAAACCGTTCAGTGTCTATCTGCGGGTGGTTGAACCGGCGAGCTCGGCCGGTCAAGAGGTGATTTACGTCGAAGGCCGCAACAATGGCAACCTGATTGCCCATACCACGGGCTTCGGCTCCAACGTGATTGGCAGGCTCAGCCTCGATCCTCACGGCTTTATCGCCACCCGGGGCAACCGCTACACCATTAAAGACGTCGGCCTGAAAAACCTGGTGCTCAAATTACTCGAATTAGGCCGCCGCAAGGAGTTGTTCCGCGAAAGTACCGTCAAGATCGAGAAGATCAAGTTCGACGAGCGGCCTTGCACGCAGGTCGAAATCAGCAGCCCGCACTCCATTGGCGACTTTCGGCTGGCAATTGCCCGCATCGTGCTCGACGACAAGTGGGACGTGCCGGTTCACTTCGAATCGCACGAGTGGCCTGCCGAGGGCGGCGAAAAGTCGGTGCTCAGCGAGACGTATTCGTACTACAACCTCGAGTTCGACGTCGGTTTGACGGACCGCGACTTCGACCCGGATAATCCCGAATATGCGTTTCCATGACGGAAGCGCAGCTCCTACCGCGTTCGACTCATGTCGCCTGATCTCACCTGGTCTGACGTCGCAATTCGGCTGGCCCTCACAACCTTCGCCGGAGGCTGCATCGGCCTGAATCGGGGCGAACGGGGCCAACCGGCCGGGCTGCGAACGACAATCCTTGTCTGTGTGGCCGCCGCCGTCTCGATGATTCAGGCCAATTTGCTGTTGAAGACCGCCGGCCGCGGCTCCGACTCGTTCATCATGCTCGACCTGATGCGCCTTCCGTTGGGCGTGCTTTCGGGCATGGGTTTTATCGGGGCAGGGGCGATTCTCCGCCGTGGCGAACTGGTGATGGGCGTCACCACGGCGGCCACGCTCTGGTACGTGACGATCATGGGCCTCTGTTTCGGCGGCGGGCAACTCGGTCTGGGCCTGGCGATGCTCGCTCTGGGCATTATCGTGCTCTGGATGCTGAAGTTGGCCGAAGACTGGCTTAAACACGATCACCACGTGCGGCTGCGCATCGTCGCGCTTGCCGACGGTCCGGACGAGATCGAGCTGCGCCGTTTACTGGAAGGGGAAGGTTTGCGCGTACAATCGTGCGCCGTTTCTTACAATTCACGCCTCGGCCGCCGCATGCTGCAGTGCAACCTGAAATGGCGGCGACGCGGCAGCCACATCGATACGCCGCCCATTGTCGCCCGGCTCGCCGAATCTCCCGGTGTCGCGAGGATCGAATGGCGGCCCTAGTTTAGGCAGGCGGCAAGTGCTTTTTGACTTGCGGGGCCCCGCGCTCGCCTCAGTGATGTCTTTCGCGCCGGGCAACGCTACAGCTCGAACACCCGCTGAACCTGGGGCAAACCATATTCCGCCCCGCCGGTATGGATGATGACATTCTCGAGCGGACGCGTTTCACCGGGGCTATGAGTATGACCGCAGAGCACCGTGAGGCGGTTTTGGGGATGGTCGCGCATGATCCGCAACAATGTCTGGCCCACGGCTAGGCAGGTAAAGTGGGGCAGCCACTCGTCGTTCGACGTCTGCCCCTGATACCAACAGGCTTCACGCAGCGGGGGAACGTGCGTCAAGAAAAACACCTGCTCGTGCTCGGCCAAGGCAGCCGGCAACACCGCTTCGACATGACGGGCCGCTTCGTCGCCCATCGCTCTCAACAGCGGCCAGCGCTCGCGCTTGTTCACCGCGGCCAATTCCTCGATGAGGCGATAGTCGTTCATCATCACCAGCGACCGTTCGTAGTCGCCCAGCCTCGCGTCGGCCCAGCCGTCATGGCCGCACAGCCCCACGTTATCCGCTAACGAAAACGATCCTGCCGTCGTGAGATAAACCAGGTTTGGCCGTTCGCGGCAGACTTCTTCAACCGCCTCCCGCACGCGGGCGATCGAGCCAAAGTAAAAGTCATGGTTGCCCAACACAAAATAAACCGGGCAAGCAAGGTGCTTGGTGATACGTATCAGGAGGCCCGCGACGCTCGGCGCCTCGGCGACGTCGCCGCCAATCAGGACCGCATCCGGCTTGTCGGCGGCGACGCGCGCCAAAAAGTCGTCGGTTTGGCGGGCCGTGAGAAAGTTCAGGTGCAGATCGGTCAGCCAGACGACTCGCTTCATAGGGCGCCCTACTTCTTAATTGCATAAAGATGCTTCTTGCCTCGCAGATAAATGCGGCCGGCGGCCACGGCCGGCGAGGCCGTCGTTTCGTCGTCGAGCGTGTTCTCGGCCAGTTTCTCGTAGCGGTCACTGGCGGCCACCACGGTTGTCGTGCCGTGCATGTTCAGAAAATAGATACGGCCTTCCGCCGCCAGCGGCGACGCCTTGTAGTTGCCCGGTACGCGTTTCTTCCACTTCAAATGGCCCGTGTACGCCGCGTAGCACTTGGCGATGCCATCATCGCTCACAGTAAACAGCAAATCGCGCCACAGCACCGGACAGCAGGTGTCGGGCGTCGCTTCCGTCTCTTTCCAGGCGATGTCGCGATTTGTCAGCTTGCCTTCGTGGCCGAGTTTCACGGCCAGCAGATCTTTGCGCATCCCCTGCGTGGCGAAGACCATTCCCAGACCGGCGGTCGGGCCGGTAATCGTTCGGCCGCCGACGATGCCGGGCAGATACCAAAGTTGCTCGCCCGTGGCCGGGTCATAGCCGTCGAGCTGATTGGCGCCCATCACGATGAGCTGTCGACCTTGCTTCGTCTGTAAGAGCAAAGGCGTGGTGTACGAATCGGCCTGTTCCGCCGGGGCGCCGGTCGTGCGGGCCGATTTCCATTTCAGTTTGCCGGTGCGCTTGTCGTGCGCAACCAGATAGCTCTCGGCCGCGGTTTTTTCCAGGTCGGTCAGGGGATCTTGCATGCAGACTGAAATCACCAGGTCGCCGAACAGCACCGGGCTATTGGCGTGGCCCCACCAGATGCTGTAGTCGCCGTATTCGTCTTGCAGATTGTGATGCCAGAGACGCTCGCCCGAAAAGTCATAAGCGGCCAGTTCGCCGTTGCCGAAGTGAACGACCAGCACCTCGCCGTCGGTCACCGGCGAAGGGCTGGCGTTGTTCTGCAACTGGTGGAACTTCTGCTTGCCGCGCGGAACGCTGCGCGGGGTCTCGGCGTAACCCACGTCGCGGGTCCAAATCGTTTGTCCGGTCTGGCAGCTTAGCTTGAGCACCAGCAGCTTTTCGCCATCCTGCGCGGTAAGGAGCAGATCGTCGTTCCAAATGGCCGGTGTGCTATCGCCCCAGCCGGGCAACTCGATCTTCCAAGCGATGCCGTGTTTTTCGCTCCAGGTCAGCGGCAGACCCTGCTCTTCGCTCGTGCTATCGCCGCGCGGGCCGCGCCACTGGGGCCAGTTTTCGGCGTGGGCAGAATGGACGACGAGCAGGAGAATTGCGATCCAGGCGAGCAAGAACGGGCGGGAACGAGGTCGAGGCATGCTCACAATTGTAGCGGGCGACTCTGGATCCGCTATGGGAGCGTCCAATCCACGATCAAGAGTCCCGGTACTCCTAAACGCAACCATTTTCGGTATTCCGGTTGCAGAACGCAGCTTTTTCTACCCACGGCTTGAATTGCAGCAAGTCCGCCTGTCCATCTTTGACGACGCGGCCGACTTAGCCCTTTCGCTTCCCGCACCAGGGCGCCGTGTTCGGGTAATCGCGCACCGCGTATTTAGCTCGAAGGATTCTCCGGTTTGCACGACGTTGTGCCTGTACCAGTCATCCCGTCACCGGCAGCGAGCGGCGATTGTGGTTCCTCCACGAACGGCGAACAAGGCCGAATAGCGTCAATGCGGTAGCCGGTCCAGCGGAAGACCAGCAATGTAGAAACCGAAACGACCATCTGCAATTCCACAAACAGAATGTGGATGACGGTCCCACCAGCCGAAGTCTTTGTCGCAAAACAGCTCAGCAAAACCGCCGGCAGAAGCAGGAGCGGAGCGACGCCCATTCTTAAGACCAGCTGATTTCGGCCGAGGGCGGCCCATGTCGACAGAATGGCTAGGGTCGCGGCCACCGGGCTTTCGATCATGCACAGCAGAACGAAGTTGGACGCATTTCGCACCGGCAGACCGGCCCAATAATCATGGACCAGCCTCGCCGCCAGCAAGAAGGGCGTGCATGCCGCCACGGCCACGAGCAATTGACCAATCGAAAACTGTGCGGCTCCCGGCGCGCGACCCGCGGCCCCAGCAACAATCCTCCAGCGCGGCCAAACCTTTGTGGTTAGAGCGATGCCGGCGAAGGACGCGGCGAATGGGACTACCAGGTACAGCAGTTGCGAGCCATAAATGACCGCATACGTTTGCCAAGGCCATCCGAGGGCTGGGAATCCGCTGATCTCTAGCTGGCGCGCTGCAGGCATCGCCCAGAGCCAGACAAGGGCCGTCAGCGACACCAAACACTTGCGCCGCAACGGTGCGGCACCTAGAGCACACCAGATGCCCAGCAGAAGTGCTTGTGCATGCCAGAGTGCGGTTACGGCCCACCAAGGCGCTCCCAGAGAACTATAGACGATCGCCAACCAGGTGACGATGGGAGTTGCCACGAGATAAGCGGCGACGAGCCCAGCGATAATCGCCCGCGGCGGTTGTTGCTGCATGGTCACGCGTGAAAGTCTAACTATTGGGTAACCCTTCGCGAGACTGAAATTTCACGCTCTACACAATAACTTCTTGATTGCCCGCATTTTAACACCTCAGGCTGCAAGGGCTGCGATCTTGCCGCCCGGCTCAGTCGCCCACGTGCGGAGGCAATGCTTCCTTGATCTTGGTCAGAATCACTTTCATTTGCGCCGCTGGAACGACGCCGGCCACGTCCTTTATGTCGGCCTCGGAAATCTGCGCTAGCCAATTACACACAGCCGCGCACCTCCGATTTAAGCCGGTGCGCGGGTGCCCTTGAGTATGCCACGGCAGTAAAACGTAGTCGTCCGGTAACGGATCTTCGAGTCTGCTCGTAACCGCGACGACGTCGATCCACCGCGATGCGGCAAGCTCGTCTGTCGGTGTAACGATTACTGTTGGCCGCAACTTGCAATGACCATTAGGATCGGCCACGTCAGCCCAGACGATACGGCCGGTCATCAGACGTGGCGTCATGTTTCCCGCCGGACATGTTAAAAAGGCTTCGGCTCGTCGCCGTCGAACCATTCCTGCGGCGGCGGTAATCTTCGCCGCGCGATTTGCCAGTCGATAGACGCGGCCAACCGCTCTACGTCTGCTTGCGATGCCGCCGCGAGCTCGTCGTAGGTGTCCTTGCGGACCAGAACGTAGGCGGTTTGGGTTCTCGGATCGATCAGGGTCAGCGGAGCGTCGCCGCTCGCTGTCACCGCTTCAAGCTGTTGAGGCGTTAGTTGAATCATGCCGTTCCCTTTTGCGCCATTGTAGCACACGTTGCCCTGTGCTTTCTATCGGCACGGCCCCGAGGTGCGGAAGGAAGAAGCTCCGGTGCTGAACCCCGGCATTCGTGTCGGAAAAACGTTTCATCTTGGATCGAGCCCGCCGTTTGCTCAAAAAAACCAGGTGGCCATCCAACTCCTGGGCCGCACGGCCCATGCACCGGTGTTACAAGAACCGCGGCGCTTTCGGCGCTGAGGCAAAGGTTAAGACTGCTCTTTCTCCGCATCGGCTTCCAGGTGCTCGAAGTTCGGATAGTTGGTGATGGGCGCTTCGGCCGCGCCGCCGAGCAGATCCTTGATGCTGCCGGCCAGGCCGGCAATCGCCGTGTTCCAATATCGGACCTGGTCGGCCAGGGACGTAACGTCGCGTTTTTCCCAATAACCGCCTTCGTCGCCGACCTCGCGCAGCAAGCCGAGATCGCGGGCGGCGTCGAGCAGGGCCACAATTGACAAGTGAGCGCGAAGGAAGTTCTGTACGCCGCCGACGTTCGGATTGCTGGCATATTGGGTCTTGCAGAACGACGACCAGCGCCAACCGTCGGCCTCGGTCGAAATCTCCTCCTCACCGGTGTCGATCGTTTTCGGATAGGTTGCCAGGCCAAAATTCGCCGGTTCGGAGCCGTCGGCCGGCAACGTGGGAAAGGCGATCACTTGCTGCGGCGCGATGCGATAAAAAGTGGTGCCGCGCTCCAAGAAGCGGCTGGCCTGACACAATAGCCAAAGGTTGGGGTCGTCCTTGCCAAGCCCTTGGAAATCTGCCGCGTCGCCGACGAACTCGACAATCTCGCCTACTTCTTTAAAGGAAGCGCCGAGCGCCTTCTGACGCAGTTGTTCGACCATCGCACGGGCCTGTGCCTCGTCGCCGTCGTTGAGTTCAAAGGTGTAATGGATCGTCAGGCCCATGCGGTTGAGCTCCTCATTGAAGGAAAGATACTACGGCATTATAAACCCTGCCGTCGCACGTGGAGAGGCCGAAGTGGGGCAGCTACCCTATCAACCTATCGCTTGCGCGGTGAGGGGGTGGGGCCGCCGGTGGCGGCGCCTCGATAGAGCGGCAAATGACGGTAGTAAACCTCCAACGTGCAGGCGGCCAGGGCCGTCGTGTAAACTCGACCGCCGCGCGCGTCGTGGCCGCCCAGCGGCGGCCAGCTTCCCGCTTCGTGCCCTGAAACGGCTTGCAGGGAGATCAAGAGATCGCGTAAGGCCGCGTTCCATTTCTCCCATGCCGGGCCGCCCATGTGGTGCATCACCTGCGTGCCGTAATACCAGAAATACATGTTCGCCCGCTTGGCCTGCGGCAATTGATTCTCTTCCAGCCACCGCACCCCATTGAGAAGCACCGGATGGTTGTGCCGCCAGCCGGAATACTGCCGGCAGAGAAGACCTTCGGCCGTCATCACCGGGCTGGACCCCGAGCCAGGCAGGTAGCAATACTGGCCCAAACTGGGGCTTTGTTGCACCGAGTTGAGAAAACGCGTGGCCTTCAAGAACGTCTCTTCAGGCACTTTCAAGTAGGCCATCTGGGCGCTGCGCAGGGCCATCATCTGCCAGCCGACTACGCTCAGGTCGCCGGGCTCGCCGGGCCGGTATCGCCAGCCGCCCGCCTCGTGCTGTGCGGCGATGATGAAATCGACGGCCCGTTGCGCCGGCTCGCGCAGGTTGTCGGCCTGCGTCAGGGCGTAGGCTTCACAAAGGGCAATGGTTGCCTGTCCGTGGGCATACATGTTGCCGCCGCCGCTGCCTCGCAAATCGCCGTCGCTCCGTTCCATATCCATCAGTGCCCGCAACCCGCGAGCCACGGTTTGCGTGTAGTCGCCGCGCAAATGGGTCTGGCCGGCGCCGAGAAACGGCAGCAGGGCCAACGCCGTGGCAGCCGTGTCGCTTTCGATGCCGGGATCGCCGCAGCGGCCGTTGCAATCGCCCGCCGTATCAAAGTGATCGAGGCTCCAGCGTCCGTCCTGACTTTGATGTTTGGCCAGCCACGCCAAGGCGCGGGCCACGGCCGCCTCTGATGCGGACGTCCCGCCTTCACGGGCCACGAGTTGGCCGCGATAGGCCGGGTCGCGTCCGGCTAACACCTGGCTGGGCGAAAGCTGACCGATTGGCAGTTTGGCCAATTCGCTCATCGGCAGCAGCTCGCCCGGCGGTTTCTCGACCGTGGTCAGCGCCGCCATCAGCTTCTCGTCGGTGGTCGGCGCCTCGGCCGGAGCGCTGATTTCCGTCAGCGCCGGATCGTCAGCGTCGACGGGCGCCTCCATCGTCGACGTGTCGATTTGTTCGACGCGGTCGTCAGCGGTCTGATCGCTGATCGTGGCTGCCAGCACCAGCCGCTCGCGCGTTTCTTTATTGATCAGCCACAGGCCCAGCATCAGCACCAAGAACAGGTGTACCACGGCGCTCGCCAGCCAACACACCAGAAATCGTTGGGTAGCAAGCGACCACGACGGCAATTCTTGGTTTGCCGTCGCGCTGGCTGGTCGAGAGCCGTTGTGGCTGAGTCCTGCGGTGCTCGCGATCGACTGCGGCAGCGGCACTGGAGCGTGGCCACCGGCCCGTTGTGGATTTTCCACGGCGGCTGGCAACTCCGCAGTCGGTTTGGGCAACGCTTCTGCCGCCGACGCTACGGTTTCGCTAGCCGGTTCCGACACGACATGGCCGCCGGTAGGCGATGCCGCCTGGCGAAGTAATGCCAGCGCCTGTTGTTCTTGGGCCTCGGTCAAGCGGACGGAGGTGCCGCAACTCGGACATTCGGCCAGCGAGAGCCAGACTCGCACGGGCATCGGCCCATGACATTTGGGGCAGGCCGTCAGCGGTTGTTTGCCATCGAGCCAAACGGCGCCGCCGCCCGGCCCGCCGGCAAACCCCGCAATGGGTTTTCGCCGGCCGAGCTCCGCCGCAGAAGAATCACCGCTGGTCGGCTGGGAGATTGCCATCATCTCAGTTTACGCCTCAAGGTGTAACCAGGGCAACTTGTTTAGTCGTCGTGCCCATTTCTCAAGCACTCCCACTATGACGATGCCGCCCCGGCGCGGTCTAATGGCCAAGATGCGGCAACCTAAGTCACGGTATCTCGCTGAGCGCCGTTTTCGACAACAAATCTGGACTGGGCGCGCAAATGGGTGTCTGCTCCTGGCGGGTGCGATAATTTGCTTAATCGTTGGTGCGTCCCGGCTAGCCGCCGGCAACGTGCAGGGATTTCTGTGCTTCTGGTTCATTACCGCGATATGGGTTGCCTTTGGCGTGTGGATGATGTGGTTTAGACGCCGCCCACATTGGCTGGAAATCGCCGTGCTGAATGAACAACGAGAGAGAAGCCCGGACGAACGCCACGAGGGTCCGCCGCCGGATTGACCGTACATTCACGAGCAGAGCTGCGCGATGCTGGGCATCGCTTAGCCGGTATGCAGACACATCAGTTTTCGCCGCATGAGTGCAGCCATAAGCCAAGCAAGATTGCTGCCCACAGCAGCGGGCCAACCGTATGCGCTTGATAGACGGTGCCTTCCGTCGCGGAATAAGCCGACAAGACTGCAAACGTCGCTGTCATGACGTAGAAGATTAACGAAAGACGGTATTGGCGGCCCTGGGCGTCCACGTCGTTTTAACCGCAGTGCAATCGTCGACATAACCGATTCCCGGTGTTTGGCGTCGTCGGTGTTAGCAGATTGCTTGCCCACCGATTGGCCCTAGCGGGTCCAGCCGCGCGCCGGTAACTTGTAGGCTTTCATCGCCCGAAAGACGTAACGCCCGACTATGACGATCACGCACTTCATGGACCACCACTTCCGGCACTTCAACGCCCGGGAAACCGTCGATGCGGCCAGGACCTGGCGAAAGCACCTGGACGAGGGCGGCAAGATGCTGCTGGCAATGGCCGGGGCGATGAGCACCGCGGAGCTGGGCATCTCGCTGGCCAAGATGATCCGCGCCGGCAAGGTACACGCCATCTCCTGCACGGCGGCCAATTTTGAAGAAGACATTTTCAACCTGGTGGCCCACGACGAATACCGCATGGTGCCGCACTACCGCGACCTTTCGCCCGAAGCCGAGTTGGCCCTGCGTGACGACGGCTTCAACCGCGTGACCGACACGTGCATTCCCGAAACGGTGATTCGCCACATCGAACACAAGCTGCTGGAATACTGGACGGCGGCGGCCGACAAGGGCGAGTCGTATTTTTCGACCGAATACTTCTACCGGCTGATCGAAGATGGCACGCTGGAAAAGGTGCGGCAGGTTCCGCTGGAGCACTCCTGGGTCTGCGCCGCCTACGAGATGAAGATCCCCGTTTATACGCCCGGCTACGAAGACTCGACGCTGGGCAACATCTTCGCCGCTCGCGTGTTGGAGAAGAAGGTCAAGAGCCACTCCGCCATCAAAAGCGGCACCGAGCAAATGGAACACCTGGTGCGCTGGTATCTCGACAACGTGGAGCAGCATCCACTCGGCTTCTTCCAGATCGGCGGCGGCATTGCGGGCGACTTTGCCATCTGCGCCGTGCCGCTCATCATTCAGGATTTGGAAAAAGACGTGCCGCTGTGGAGCTACTTCGCTCAGATCTCCGACTCAACCACGTCTTTTGGCTCTTATTCCGGTGCGGTGCCGAACGAGAAGATCACCTGGTTTAAGCTGGAAAAAGACGCCCCCAAGTTCATGATCAACTCCGATGCGTCGATTGTGGCGCCGCTGGTGTTTGCGTATGTGCTGGGTGAGTGAGCGAAGTCAGCACATTTCGCTTGCAATAGCGCAACCCCATCGAT